>NZ_JAOTQT010000035.1:0-61502 GCF_025685725.1 Burkholderia sp. BKH01
GCATCGGGCAGCGCCGCGCGGCCGGCTTCCGTCGGCCGGTAGCGCACCTCGGGCGCCAGCAGCCGCCCCCAGCGCCCGGCGTCGCGCAGCGCCTGCGGCAGCGCCGGCAGCGCGACCTCGCCGCGACCGCGCTGATAGTAGTCGGCCGCGAACGACACGAGCGCGAGCCAGTTCGCCGACAGCGGCGGCAGGTCGGTGCAGATCGCGTCGATCGCGCGCAGCCGGGACGGCGGCACGTCGGTGTGAGTCGTCACTTCGCAAACGAGCCCGACGGCCAGCCGCTTGCCGAACGGCACCTGCACGAGCGTGCCGGGCACGGGCGCCGGCTGCGCATCGCAGCGGTAGTCGAACAGGGTCGCGAGCGGATGGTCGAGCGCGACGCGCAGGTAGGTGCCGTCCATCACGGCGCTCCGGCGGCGGCACGCGCCGCGTGGAAGGGTTGCATCCGCGCCCGCATCGCGTCGGCAAACTTAATGTAAAACTTCAGATTCGGCGCTAAGTTTTGGATTCGCATTAAGAATCGCCGTATACCCTGCCCAGCCTGTGGATAACTTTGTTGAGAACTCGTCGCTCACTGGCCGCAACGCGCGCGGGGCCGTGCTTTCCGCTGTTTTTCGCCGTTTGCGGCGGTGCCCCGCGGAGCCTTATTCCATAAGGCTGCTATTCAAATTACCAAACCATAGCGAGACAATTTGACCGACACGGGGCTCTACCGCGCTGCAACGTGGAAAATGTGTATAAGTCAAGTCTTGACAAGCAACGAATCGGCAACCCGTGCGGGGTTGCGCCCTGTTTAGTGCCGGCAGCGAAACGCTGTCACTCCGCAGTGCAGCATGACAGCGCTTGCGTTCAGCCGGCGGCTCCGCTACGAATTGCGCGGCTGTGGTTGTGCACTTCGTCGACGAGTTCGGCGACGTGATCGGGCGACGTGAATTGCGAGATGCCGTGCCCGAGGTTGAATACGTGACCCGGGTGGTTGCCATAGCTGTCGAGCACCGCGCGCGCCTGTTCGCGCACCGCGGCCGGCGGCGCAAACAGGATCGTCGGGTCGAGGTTGCCCTGCAGCGCGACCCGCCCCGCGACGCGCTCGCGCGCGGCGCCGAGGTTGACCGTCCAGTCGAGCCCGACCGCGTCGACGCCGGTCGCCGCGATTTCCTCCAGCCACAGCCCGCCGCCCTTCGTGAACGTAATCACCGGCACGCGCTCGCCGTCGTGCTCGCGCTTGAGCTGCGCGACCACCCGGCGGATGTAGTCCAGCGAAAAGCGCTGGTACGCACCGTCCGCCAGCGCGCCGCCCCACGTGTCGAAAATCATCACGGCCTGCGCGCCCGCTTCGATCTGCGCGTTCAGGTATGCGGCCACCGCCTGCGCGTTCACGTCGAGGATCCGGTGCATCAGGTCGGGGCGCGAATACGCCATCGATTTCACCGTGCGGAAATCGTCCGACCCGCCGCCTTCGACCATGTAGCACGCGAGCGTCCACGGGCTGCCCGAGAAGCCGATCAGCGGCACGCGCTGGCGGCCCTGGCCGTCGGTCAGCGCGCGGCGGATCTCGCGCACGGCGCCGGTCACGTAGCCGAGCGTGGCTTCGATGTCCGGCACCGCGAGCTTCGCGACGTCGGCCTCGGTGCGCACCGGATGCGCGAACTTCGGGCCTTCGCCGACCTGGAAGTCGAGGCCGAGCCCCATCGCGTCCGGAATCGTCAGGATGTCCGAGAACAGGATCGCGGCGTCGAGCGGGAAGCGCTCGAGCGGTTGCAGCGTCACCTCGGTCGCGTAGTCGGGATTCTTCGCGAGACCGAGGAAGCTGCCGGCACGCGCGCGCGTCGCGTTGTACTCGGGCAGGTAGCGGCCGGCCTGGCGCATCAGCCAGATCGGCGTGTAGTCGGTCGGCTCGCGCAGAAGCGCACGCAGGAAGGTGTCGTTGAGCAGGTTATGGGCCACGGTAGGAGCGACGATGCGAAGGCAAAGCGGCATTTTACCGGACAGCCGCCTTCAGGCTGCGCATGTCGACGCGATGGCGGCCATATGACGCGCGCGATGGCTCCGTTATGATCGGACGCTCATATCGAACCGAACGAAGGAGGAGACCGATGAAGACATTCGCCACGCTCGCCGCGACCGCATTGCTCTGCTGCGCCGCCGCGCACGCGCAGACCGGCGCGGGTGCCGCCGCAGCCGCCCCAGGCGCCGGCTCGCGGCTCGACGACGTGCTCGCGCGCGGCGCGCTGCGCGTCTGCACGACAGGCGACTACAAGCCGTATTCGTACTACCGCGCGGACGGCCGCTTCGAGGGCATCGACATCGACATGGCCGAATCGCTCGCGAAGTCGCTCGGCGTGAAGCCCGACTATGTGAAGACGAGCTGGTCGAACCTGACCGGCGATTTCGTCGCGAAATGCGACATCGCGGTGGGCGGCATATCGACGACGCTCGAGCGCCAGAAGCGCGTGTTCTTCACGCAGCCGTACGTCGTCGACGGCAAGACGCCGATCGCGCGCTGCGCGGACGCCGACAAATACCAGACCGTCGCGCAGATCGACCGGCCCGAAACACGCGTGATCGTGAACCCGGGCGGCACCAACGAACGTTTCGCGAAGCAGTACTTCGCGCACGCTAACCTGACCGTCTATCCGGACAACGTGACGATCTTCAAGCAGATCCTCGCGGGCAAGGCGGACGTGATGGTGACGGATGCGTCCGAGACGCTGCTGCAGCAAAAGCTGAATCCGGGGCTGTGCTCGGTCCATCCGGACAAGCCGTTCCAGTTCGGCGAGAAGGCGTACATGGTGCCGCGCGGCGATGTCGCGTTCCAGCAGTACGTCGACCAGTGGCTGCATCTCGCGCTGTCGACCGGCGAATACCAGGCGATTTCGGACAAGTGGCTGAAGTAGGCCCGCATGTTTGCGGCGGCCGATGACGGGCACCGACCCCGTGGCCGCTGCGCGCAGAAATCGCTGCGCGGCGGCGGCCTGCCTGCCGCCCCGTTACACATCGACGCCTCGCCCTGGGGCCGCTGCCGCGCGAAATCACCCCGAATCGGCCAAACGGCCGACTTCCACACATCCCAATCACGTTTCAAAATCTTTCTGACGAATGAATCGTCATGCGCGGTATCTGCCGCGCGGCGCACTTTCCCGCGTGTAATTCGGCAATTCATCGCGCCCGATACGCATGAAAAACGCGCCGTACGCATACGATGAAAACGCCGCGAAAAATATGGGTAAAAATGACCTTTTTCAGGACCCCGAAAACAGCAAAAAATCCCGGAAAGCCTTATCCGGCGGGCGTTACAACCTGAAACACTTTGTTACCGCGACGGGTCATTAATTCGCCCACAATGGCCTCAACGGTTTCAACACGGATGCGGTCTCGTGTGCCAAGTGTGAGCGGACGCGAAGCGCTGCGAGCCAGTCGGTCACGTACCGAAGCCCTTCCCAGGGGCATCCCTGTTGGAGTCGTTTCCGGCCCCCGCCGGACTCGGTTTCATCTTTGGTCTCCTCGCGCTAACCCCGTAGCGTGTGGTTTTTAGCGGGCTAATAAGCCCGCTTTTTTTCGTCCATCGAAAACGCAACGGCCCGCAGGCCGCCGCGTTTTTTCCGCCACCGAACCGCCAGGCCAACTTACGCGGTCTTCTGCACGTCGAGCTTCAGTTCCTCGATCATCCGGTCGCGCATCACGAATTTCTGCACCTTGCCCGTCACCGTCATCGGCAGCTCGTCGACGAAGCGGATGTAGCGCGGAATCTTGTAGTGCGCGATCTGCCCGTTGCAGAACGCGCGCACGTCGTCCTCGGTCATCTGCTCGTCCGCGCGCAGCACGATCCACGCGCACAGCTCCTCGCCGTATTTCGCATCGGGCACGCCGAACACCTGCGCGCTCTGGATCTTCGGATGCCGAAACAGGAATTCCTCGATCTCGCGCGGATAGACGTTCTCGCCGCCGCGAATCACCATGTCCTTCAGCCGGCCGACGATGTTGCAGTAGCCGTCCGCGTCGAGCGTCGCGAGGTCGCCCGTATGCATCCAGCCGTCGACCAGCACCTCGCGCGTCTTCGCGTCGTCGTCCCAGTAGCCGAGCATCACCGAATAGCCCTTCGTGCACAGCTCGCCCGTCGCGCCGACCGGCGCGATGTCGCCGCTCGGATCGACGATCTTCACTTCGAGATGCGGCTGGATGCGCCCGACCGTCGTCGTGCGCTTCTCGAGCGGATCGTCGGTCGAGCTCTGGAACGACACGGGGCTCGTCTCCGTCATCCCGTATGCGATCGTGATCTCCGACAGGTGCATCTGCGACACGACGCGCTTCATCGTCTCGATCGGGCACGGCGAGCCGGCCATGATCCCCGTGCGCAGCGTCGACAGGTCGAATTTCGGGAACTCGGGATGATCGAGCTCGGCAATGAACATCGTCGGCACGCCGTGCAGCGCGGTGCAGCGTTCGTCGGCCACGGCCGCGAGCGTCGCGACCGGGTCGAATGCTTCGCCCGGGAACACCATCGCCGCGCCCTTCGATACGCACGCGAGTACCGCAAGCACCATCCCGAAGCAGTGATACAGCGGCACGGGAATGCAAAGCGAATCCTGCTCGGTGAAGCGCATCGCCATCGCGATCGAGCGCGCGTTGTTGACGACGTTGCGGTGCGTGAGCGTCGCGCCCTTCGGGCTGCCCGTCGTGCCGCTCGTGAACTGGATGTTGATCGCGTCGGTGGACTCGAGCGTCGCGCCGATCGCATCGAGCAGCGCGGGGTCGACGGCCTGACGGCCGCGCACCATCACGTCGGCGAAACGGAACATGCCGGCCGGCGCGACGTCGCCCATCGACACGACCGTACGCAGGCTCGGCACGCGTGCCGCCTGCAAGTTGCCCGGCGTCGCGGACGCAAGCTCCGGCGCGATGGTCTGCAGCATCTCGACATACGCCGACGACTTGAAGCGCTCGGCCGCGATCACGGCCTTGCAGCCGACCTTGTTCAGCGCGTATTCGAGTTCCGACAGCCGGTAGGCCGGATTGATGTTGACGAGCACCGCGCCGATACGCGCGGTCGCGAACTGCGTGAGCAGCCATTCGCTGCGGTTCGGCGACCAGATGCCGACGCGGTCGCCCTTCACGATCCCGAGCGCGGCGAGGCCGGCCGCGAGCACGTCGACCTCGTCCGCGAATTCGCGCCAGGTCCAACGCACCTGCTGCTCGCGGAACACGACCGCCGGGCGTTCGGGAAAGCGGCCGGCGGTATCGCGCAGGAACCGGCCGATCGTCGCTTCGGATAGCGGCACGTCGGTCGCGCCGCGCACGTACGACAGTCCGTTTTCGGGCGCGATCAGCGCCCCCACGCCAAGGTCTGCTGCCATGAATGTCTCCGTCTTTTTGTCTGATCGGACCGCGGGCGCTTGCTGCGCCCGCCTCCGTCGCCGCACTCGCGACGGGCGGCCTCACTGCGGATGATGACGCGCTCCGCTGACGACACTCTGACATCGAATCGCGGCGGACGGATGAAATAGCACGACCGGACGGGACGATCCGGCGCGCAACCTGCACACGAAAAAAAAGCAGCCCGAAGGCTGCTTTCTTTCGCGGGATACGCGGCGCGGCTCAGTGCCGACTGCGGATCTTCGCCAGACGCTGGATCGCCTCGAGCTGCGCCATCGCGGTCGCGAGCTCGGATTGCGCCTTCGCGAGGTCGAGATCCGACTTCGCGTTCTGCAGCGTTTCCTCGGCGCGCTTGCGCGCTTCCTCTGCTTTCGCCGCGTCGAGGTCCTTGCCGCGGATCGCGGTATCGGCGAGCACCGTCACGGCGCCCGGCTGCACTTCGAGAATGCCGCCCGCGACGAACACGAATTCGTCGTTGCCGCCCTCGACTTCGATGCGCACCGCACCCGGACGAATCCGCGTGATCAGCGGCGTGTGGCCCGGCAGAATACCCAGCTCACCCGTTTCGCCCGGCAGCGCGACGAATTTCGCCTCGCCCGAGAAGATCTGCTCTTCCGCGCTGACGACGTCTACTTTGATGGTTGCCATATCGACTCCTGTCGACGGGAGTTAGCGCTTCAGCGCTTACTCCCGTCCCATGCACGGCGGTTGAGCGTGTTGCGGTCAGCGCGACCGGCCGTGAAGCAAATCGACAACAGCGATTCACTGCACCGAGGCCGGATCGCACCAGCTTGCTACCACTCAGACCTTTACTGGATCTTCTTGGCCTTCTCGAAGGCTTCGTCGATCGTGCCGACCATGTAGAACGCCTGTTCCGGCAGGTGGTCGCACTCGCCGTCGACGATCATCTTGAAGCCGCGGATCGTTTCCTTCAGCGGCACGTACTTGCCCGGCGAGCCCGTGAACACTTCGGCAACGTGGAACGGCTGCGACAGGAAACGCTGGATCTTACGTGCGCGCGCG
Source organism: Burkholderia sp. BKH01 (assembly GCF_025685725.1). Lineage (NCBI taxonomy): Bacteria > Pseudomonadati > Pseudomonadota > Betaproteobacteria > Burkholderiales > Burkholderiaceae > Burkholderia > Burkholderia sp. BKH01. The sequence continues at coordinate 6,394 of NZ_JAOTQT010000035.1, forward strand.
ACCGACAGCTTGTCTTCCGGCGACAGTTCGTCCATGCCCAGAATCGCGATGATGTCGCGCAGTTCCTTGTAGCGCTGCAGCGTCTGCTGAACACGACGGGTGATCGAGTAGTGCTCTTCACCGATCACGTTCGGGTCGATCTGGCGCGACGTCGAGTCGAGCGGGTCGACCGCCGGGTAGATACCCAGCGAAGCGATGTCACGCGACAGAACGACGGTTGCGTCAAGGTGGCCGAAGGTCGTAGCCGGCGACGGGTCGGTCAAGTCGTCCGCAGGGACGTACACGGCCTGGACCGACGTAATCGAGCCCTTCTTGGTCGACGTGATGCGCTCTTGCAGCTTGCCCATTTCTTCAGCCAGCGTCGGCTGATAGCCCACTGCCGACGGCATACGACCGAGCAGTGCCGACACTTCGGTACCGGCCAGCGTGAAACGGTAGATGTTGTCGACGAAGAACAGCACGTCGAGGCCTTCGTCACGGAAGTGTTCGGCCATCGTCAGGCCGGTCAGCGCGACACGCAGACGGTTGCCCGGCGGCTCGTTCATCTGGCCGTACACCAGCGCGACCTTGTCGAGAACGTTCGAGTCCTTCATTTCGTGGTAGAAGTCGTTCCCTTCACGGGTACGCTCGCCCACGCCCGCGAACACGGAATAACCGCCGTGTTCCTTCGCGATGTTGTTGATGAGCTCCATCATGTTGACGGTCTTGCCCACGCCGGCACCACCGAACAGGCCAACCTTGCCGCCCTTTGCGAACGGGCAGATCAGGTCGATGACCTTGATACCCGTTTCGAGCAGTTCGGTCGACGGCGACAGTTCGTCGAACGCCGGGGCCTTCTGGTGGATCGAACGCGTCGTTTCGCTCACGATCGGGCCAGCCTCGTCGATCGGACGGCCGAGCACGTCCATGATCCGGCCGAGGGTCGGCTTGCCGACCGGCACCGAGATCGGATTTGCCGTGTTCTTCACGGTCAGACCGCGGCGCAGGCCGTCGGATGCACCCAGACAAATGGTGCGGACCACGCCGTCGCCCAGCTGCTGCTGGACTTCGAGCGTCAGTTCCGAGCCATCGAGAATAAGCGCGTCGTAGATCTTCGGCATGCTGTCGCGCGGGAATTCCACGTCGATAACGGCGCCGATGCACTGTACGATCTTGCCTTCTACCAAAGCAGCAGTACTCATCGCTTTTCCTTTAAATACCTGATTCTTTACTCGCGCAAAGGCGCAGTTGTCGTCCGGGCGCGCGCTTAAACAGCGGCTGCGCCGCCGACGATCTCCGACAGTTCTTTCGTAATCGCGGCCTGACGGCTCTTGTTGTACACGAGCTGCAGTTCGCTGATCACCGTCTTCGCGTTGTCGGACGCGGCCTTCATCGCGACCATCCGCGCCGATTGCTCGGACGCCATGTTCTCCGCGACGGCCTGGTACACCAGCGCCTCGACGTAACGCACCAGCAGTTCGTCGACGACTGCCTGCGCGTCCGGCTCGTAGATGTAGTCCCACGACGTGGCCGGCGTACCGTCATCGGCTTCGAAGTGTTCCGACGACAGCGGCAGCAGCTGCTCGATCACGGCTTCCTGCTTCATCGTGTTGACGAAGCGCGTGTAAGCGATATAAACCGCCGACAGCTTGCCTTCCGAGTACAGGTCGAGCTGCGTCTTCACCGCGCCGATCAGCTTGTCCAGATGCGGGGTGTCGCCGAGGTGCACGACCTGCGACATCACCTTCGCGCCGAAGCGGTTCAGGAAACCGAGGCCCTTGCTGCCGATCGCCGTGGCTTCGACCTTCTGGCCCTTCTCTTCCAGCTCCTTGAACTTCTGCACCGTCGCACGCAGCACGTTGGTGTTCAGCCCGCCGCACAGACCCTTGTCCGTCGTGACGAGGATGATGCCGGCCGTGTTCGTGCCGTCGTTCGCCACCATGAACGGGTGGCGGTACTCCGGGTTCGCGCGGCTCATGTGCGCGGCGATGGCACGGACCTTGTCCGCATACGGACGAGCAGCGCGCATGCGTTCCTGCGCGCGGCGCATCTTCGATGCGGCCACCATCTCCATCGCCTTCGTGATCTTGCGCGTGTTCTGCACGCTCTTGATCTTGCCGCGAATTTCCTTCATTCCAGCCATAGCTTGCTCCTTGACCGAAGCGGCGCGGGCGCATCAGCACCCGCGCGGCCTCAGTGTGTCACTCGCGGATCAATAGGCACCGGACTTCTTGAAGGATTCGATCGCCGAGCGCAGCGCGCCTTCGTCGTCCTTCGAGAGATCCTTGGTGTCTTCGATGCGCTTGATGAGGTCAGCGTTGCTGGTCTTCAGGCTTTCGCGCAGGCCCTTCTCGAACGGCAGCACTTGCTTCACGTCGAGGTCGTCGAGGTAGCCGTTGTTCGCGGCGTACAGCGACACGGCCAGTTCCCACACCTGCAGCGGCTGGTACTGCGGCTGCTTCAGCAGTTCCGTCACGCGGCGGCCGCGCTCGAGCTGCTTGCGGGTCGCTTCGTCGAGATCCGATGCGAACTGCGCGAATGCGGCCAGTTCACGGTACTGCGCGAGGTCGGTACGGATACCGCCCGACAGCTTCTTCACGACCTTCGTCTGCGCGGCGCCACCGACTCGCGACACCGACACGCCGGCGTTGATTGCCGGGCGGATACCTGCGTTGAACAGGTCGGTTTCCAGGAAGATCTGGCCGTCGGTAATCGAGATCACGTTCGTCGGAACGAATGCGGTCACGTCGCCTGCCTGCGTTTCGATGACCGGCAGTGCCGTCAGCGAACCGCTCTTGCCCTTCACTTCGCCGTTCGTGAACTTCTCGACGTACTCTTCCGACACGCGAGCCGCACGCTCCAGCAGACGCGAGTGCAGATAGAACACGTCGCCCGGGTACGCTTCACGGCCCGGCGGGCGGCGCAGCAGCAGCGAGATCTGACGGTATGCCCAAGCCTGCTTGGTCAAGTCGTCATAAATGATCAGCGCGTCCTGGCCGCGGTCGCGGAAGTATTCGCCCATCGTGCAGCCGGCGTACGGTGCCAGATACTGCATTGCTGCGGAATCCGATGCCGTGGCGGCGACGACGATCGTGTATTCCATCGCGCCCGTTTCTTCGAGCTTGCGAACCACGTTCATGATCGACGAAGCCTTCTGGCCGATCGCGACGTAGATACAGATCAGGTCCTTGCCCTTCTGGTTGATGATCGCGTCGAGCGCCACCGCGGTCTTGCCGCACTGACGGTCGCCGATGATCAGCTCACGCTGGCCACGGCCGATCGGCACCATCGCGTCGATCGACTTGATGCCCGTCTGCACCGGCTGCGACACCGACTTGCGCCAGATCACGCCCGGGGCGATCTTTTCGATCGCGTCGGTCAGCTTCGCGTTGACCGGGCCCTTGCCGTCGATCGGGTTGCCGAGCGCATCGACCACGCGGCCGACGAGTTCCGGACCGACCGGGACTTCCAGAATGCGACCCGTCGTCTTGACGACATCGCCTTCCGAGATGTGTTCGTATTCGCCGAGAATCACCGCGCCGACCGAGTCGCGCTCGAGGTTCAGCGCGAGGCCGAACGTGTTGCCCGGAAACTCGAGCATTTCGCCCTGCATCACGTCCGACAGGCCGTGGATACGCACGATACCGTCGGTCACGGAGATCACGGTGCCCTGGTTGCGAACGTCTGCGCTCGCTTCAAGGCCCTGGATCCGGCTCTTGATCAGCTCGCTGATCTCAGAGGGATTGAGTTGCATTATTCGCTCCTGATAGTCAATTCTGTTGCGTGCCGGCGTGGCGCTCAGGCGGTCAAGGCAGCCTGCATCGATGCGAGGCGCGCGCGAACCGAGGTGTCGAGCACTTCGTCGCCGACCGTCACGCGCACGCCGCCGATCAGCGACGAATCGACTTCGACCGTCGGTTTCAGCTTGCGCTTGAACTTGCGTTCGAGGCCCGAGACGAGACTTTCGAGATCCGCGCCGTTCAGCGGGAACGCGCTCACGATCTCGGCGTCGGCAGCACCTTCACGTTCGTTCTTGAGCGCCTCGAACTGCTCGGCAATTTCCGGCAGCAGCGCGATGCGATGATTGTCGACCAGCATCTGCACGAAGTTCTTCGCTTCGGCGCCGGCCACGAGCGGCGACTTCACCGCAGCAAGCAGCAACTCGGCTACTTGCGTGCGCGTCACCTTCGGGCTCGACGCGACCGACAGTACTTCCGGCAGACGCGCAACCTGGGCCAGCTCTTGCACGAGCGTGGACCAGGCGGCGATGTCACCGCCCTCGGCCACGCGGAACAGCGCTTCTGCGTAAGGGCGGGCGATGGTTGCAAGTTCGGCCATGATCAGAGCTCGGCTTTCAGTTGATTCAGCAGTTGGGCGTGGGCCGTTTGATCGACTTCGCGCTTCAGGATCTGCTCGGCGCCCTTCACGGCCAGCGAGGCGACTTCGCCACGCAGCGCTTCGCGCGCCTTCACGATTTGCTGTTCTGCTTCCGCCTTCGCCTGGGCGACGATGCGGGCGGCTTCAGCCTGGGCGTTGGCCTTGATTTCCTCGGCGACCGCCTGGGCACGCTTTTCAGCGTCGGCGATGCGCTGCTGGCCGTCGTTGCGGGCCTGCGCGAGTTCCTGGTCCACGCGCTTGTGCGCTGCGTCGAGTTCCGCCTTGCCCTTCTCCGCGGCGGCGAGGCCGTCGGCGATCTTCTTCGAACGTTCGTCGAGGGCGTTGATCAACGGCGGCCACACGAACTTCATCGTGAACCACGCGAGGACCAGGAACACGACCATTTGCGCAAACAGAGTTGCGTTGAGATTCACGGTGTTTCCTTATCTGCTATTCCGGAAAAATGAAACGGTAAGGCGCTCATCGAGTTGCATTCGATCAGCGCCCCAAGTCTCCGTTCCGCCCTGCGCCGGCTTGCGCCGGACGCATATTTCCGAGGAACCTTAGCCTGCGACGAGCTTCGACAGGAGCGGGTTCGCGAACGCGAACAGCATTGCGACACCAACGCCGATCAGGAATGCAGCGTCGATCAGACCAGCCAGCAGGAACATCTTCGTTTGCAGCGGGTTGATGAGTTCCGGCTGACGTGCGCAGGCTTCGATGTACTTGCCACCCATCAGCGCGATACCGATACAGGCGCCGATTGCACCCAGGCCGATGATGATGCCGATACCGATGGCGGTCAGACCCTGGATGTTGGCGATGTAAGCTTGCATGATCACTCCTTTGTGAAAAGACTTGGAACTGAGATTTAAAAAACTAAAACGAAGACTCTTTCTTGCACGCCGCGCTTAGTGCTTGTCGTGCGCTTGGCCGAGATACACCAGCGTCAGCATCATGAAAATGAATGCCTGCAACAGAACAATCAGGATGTGGAAGATTGCCCAGACGCTACCCGCGATCACGTGACCAACGAAGCCGAGGAACGTTGCGTCGCCACCGAAGCTCCACATGCTGCCGAGCAGGGCGATCAACAGGAACAACAGCTCACCCGCGTACATGTTGCCGAACAGCCGCATACCGAGGGAGACGGTCTTCGCGAGATATTCGACGATGTTGAGCGCGAGGTTCGGGATCCACAGCAGCGGGTGGGCGCCGAACGGGGCCGACAGCAGCTCATGCACAAAGCCGCCCGCGCCCTTGATCTTGATGCTGTAGTAGATCATCAGGACGAACACGCCGAGCGCGATGCCGAGCGTGCCGTTCAGGTCGGCCGTCGGGACGATGCGATGGTGGGAAATCACGTCCGACAAACCGAGCAGGCCGATCACGCGGCCCGGCAGGTCGACCGGGAGGAAGTCGAGGGAGTTCATCAGCGCGACCCACACGAACACCGTGAGGGCGAGCGGAGCGATGAAGGTGCGATTGCCGTGGACGATGGCCTTCGACTGGTCTTCGACCATTTCGACGAGCATCTCGATCGCGCACTGGAAACGGCCCGGCACGCCCGACGTCGCCTTGCGGGCGGCCAGACGCAGCAGGAGGATCGTCACGATGCCGCATACGATCGACCAGAACAGCGTGTCGAGATTCCAGACGTGGATGTCGAAAATCGACGTCTGATGCGAGGTGGAGAAATTCTGCAAGTGGTGCGCAATGTACTCGGACGGATCCGGACCGCGCGTGCCTTCGCTAGCTGCCATATCGTTAATGCCACCCAAATTGTCGAAAATCGTTTTGCCTGTTCCGCAACACGCTATTGCGGGAACGGGCCGGTGCGGTTCGTTGTCGAAACCGCACGCTGCTTGTTGCTTACCGCCAGGCCAGCGCGATCCAGTACGTCTTCAGCACGACGAGGTACGTGACGAGGAACGGCACCCAGTGCACGCCGGCCCAGCCGAACGCCACTGCTGCGAACATCCCGATCGTCAGACCGAGCTTCAGGGCTTCGCCCATCACCCAGCTCATCACGGTGGCCGAACCACCTGCCTTCAGTCGTGCCACGAACAGCGCACTTGGTACCCAGCCGATCGCTCCACCCAGAAACGCGGATTGCGCAGCGGCGCCCGGCGACTTCGAAAACAGCCACCACGCCAGCGTTGCAACCAGGGACAAGACCACTTGCGCGATCACCACCTTGTAGGGGGTCACGCGCGAGGGCTTGCTCACGTCCGGGCCGAACAGCCTCTCGGCTTCTGCCCGCGTGAGCGGAACGATATTGTTATCTTGTTGCTCGGCATCCCAGTCATCGTCGGATTCGCGCCGCTCGCCGGCCGCCGAAGCGGTGCGTTGCGTGCGCTGATCATCGTGCCTGTCGTCCGGCGCCTGACCCGCCATCGCAATCTTCCGCAAAATCCTTGAACCCGGCCCCAAGCTTTCCGAAAGCTTTCAGGGGTGCCTAGCTAACAAATCCGGGCGATTGTAAGCGATAGTTGCAAGTGATTCAAGGCTTTAGACGCGACAAAAACCTGCGTAAAACGACGCCTCATCATGTGAAAAACACGCGATTCGACGACGTACGATGACAGTTGTAAGGTCGGATTTTTGCACCGGTATTTCTTGCCCGAAAAATGTCCGGTGATGGTGGATGGCATGGAAGCGATATGCCCGACGCGGGCTCGAACGAAGCGGCACGATCGCCGCCGAAAATCCGCTGTGAAGCAGCCGCCCGGAACGACTCGGCCCGGCACCCCGGGACAGGCAAAACACTGTGGCCGGTCAGCCGCACCCGATGCACGAAATTCGATCGGATGCTGATGCGTCGAACCATCCAATCAGTTGTCGCACCACCACAGGCAATCGACTGTGAATCGCAGCACTTATCAACAGCCTCGCAATCATCGCGAACGTCGTGCCCCCTCCCCGCCACTCGAACGGCATGCCGGTGCCGCACGCACCCGCAACGCTCAACCGTGCACGAGCAGCCACGCGCCGAGTGCCGCGCTCACGAGCGCGAACGGAATCGAGACCAGGTGGAACGGCAGCCACATGCGCGGCTCCTTCGCGAGACGCACCGCGATCAGGTTCGCGAGCGAACCGATCGCGAAACCGAAGCCGCCGACCGATACGCCGAACGCGAGCGCACGCCAGTCGTGCGTGAATTCCGATAGCAGGATCGCGGCCGGCACGTTGCTGATTCCTTGCGACAGTACGGCGCCGGCCGCAAATACGCGCAGCGGCGAATCGAGATGCGCATGCGCAATCGCATCGTGCACGACGGGCAGCGCAGCCGCGCTGCGCAGCACCACGAACATCAGTACGAAGATCAGCAGCAGCAGCCAGTCGATCTTCAGGACTGCGTCACGTTTTACGACGAACAGCACGATCGCGACAGCAACCAGACCCGGCAGCGGATGGTGCGCATCGGCGAGCAGCACGAATGCCGCGAACAGCACCGCTGCAATCAGTGCGTGCATGCGCTGCACGGGCAATGCGACGACGTCGCCGGACAGGTCGAGCGGTTTCGCGCGAAACGCGCACGCGGTCAGCGCAAGCAGCAGCGCCATCAGTGCGAGCGCGAGCGGCCCGAGCGTGACCACGAAGCGGCCGAACGACATGCCGCTCAATTGCCACAGGAAAAGATTCTGGGGATTGCCGAGCGGCGTCGCGACGGACCCCGCGTTGACGGCCAGCGCGACGACGATCACGAGCCGCCGGAACGGCAGCGGCGTCAGCGCGCGCAGCGATACCATCAACGGCACGACGACGAACAGCGCGACATCGTTGGTCAGCCACATCGACAGCACCGCCGCGAACACGACGAGCAGCATCGCGAGCCCGCGTTCGGAATGCACATGATGCACGATGCGGTGCGCGAGCCACATCAGACAGCCGGACAACTCGAGCGCCTTGGTCAGCATCAGCAGGCCCGCGAGCGTCGCGACCGTTTGCCAGTCGACGCGCCCGGCCAGTACGGTAAATGGTTGCGGACGCACCCATTGCAGCACGATCAGGCCCAGCGCGAGCACCGACAGTACGGGCTCCTGCGCAAGCCATCCGAGCCACCGGCGCGGCGCCGGTGCGCCCGTCTTCTCCATCGTCAACTCGTTACTCTTCGGTCGCTACGTTGCCGCGCAGCCGCGCGAGAATGCCCTCGAGTGCATCGAGGTTACCGAAGTCGATCATCACCTGCCCTCGCCCGCGGCGGCCGAGCTTGATCCTCACCGTCGACGCGAGCAGGTCAGACAACTCCTCCTCGAGACGGCGCGTGTCGCGGCCGCCGTCGTCCTTCGCGCGCGCCTTCACGGTCGGCGCTTCCTTCGTCGTGTGCGCGACGAGCTTTTCGGTCTCACGCACCGACATGCGCTTGTTGACGACCTGATGGGCTAGCGTGATCTGCGTTGCCGCGTCGACGGCGAGCAGCGCGCGTGCGTGCCCCATGTCGAGGTCGCCGGCCAGCAGCATCGTCTGCACCGGCGATGCGAGGTTCAGCAGGCGCAGCAGGTTCGACACCGCGCTGCGCGAACGGCCGACCGATTCGGCCGCCTGTTCGTGCGTGAACCCGAACTCGTCGAGCAGGCGCTGGATGCCGTGCGCCTCTTCAAGCGGGTTCAGATCCTCGCGCTGGATATTCTCGATCAGCGCCATCGCCGCGGCGGCCTGATCGGAGACGTCCTTCACGAGCACCGGCACTTCGTCGAGTCCGGCCAGGCGCGCCGCGCGGAAACGCCGCTCGCCCGCGATGATCTCGTATTTGTCTGATGAAATGGGCCGTACCAGGATCGGCTGCATCACGCCCTGAGCGCGAATGCTTGCCGCCAGCTCCTGCAGGCTGCCTTCGTCCATCCGCGTCCGCGGCTGGTACTTGCCGGCCTGCAGCTTGCCAAGCGCGAGCGTGTTCGGTGCGCCTTCGATCTTCACCGCTTCGGTGATATCGGCGCTGCCGCCGAGCAGCGCTTCGAGGCCACGTCCCAAGCCCTTCTTCTTTGGTACCGCGTTCATGTCTTTCTTCCTCGCTTCGCTCATGTCCGGATCACGACACCTCGAACGCACGAACGCGTTCGATCATCTCGGCACCAAACTGCAGATACGCTTGCGCACCGCGCGAGCTGCGGTCGAACACGACGCCCGGCAGCCCGTAACTCGGCGCTTCCGCCAGGCGCACGTTGCGCGGAATCACCGCGTCGAACACCTTGTCGCCGAAGTGCGCTTTCAGTTGATCGGAGACTTGCTGCTGCAGCGTGATGCGCGGATCGAACATCACGCGCAGCAAGCCGATGATCTTCAGGTCGCGGTTCATGTTCGCGTGAACCTGCTTGATCGTATTGACGAGGTCCGACAACCCTTCCAGTGCGAAGTATTCGCACTGCATCGGGATCACGACGCCATGCGCCGCGCATAGCCCGTTCAGCGTCAGCAGCGACAGCGTCGGCGGGCAATCGATCAGCACGAAGTCGTAGTCGTCGGCCACGTGCTCGAGCGCGGCCTTCAGCCGGCGCTCGCGGTTGTCGATGCTGATCAGCTCGATCTCGGCACCGGACAGCTCGCGGTTCGCGGGCAGCACGTCGTAGGTGACGCCGTCCGGACGCACGCGTGCATCGGTCACCGACACGCCGTCGACCAGCACTTCGTACACGGTCGATTCGCACGCGGCCTTGTCGATCCCGCTGCCCATCGTCGCGTTGCCCTGCGGGTCGAGATCGATCAGCAGGACTCGTTGCTCCTGCGCTGCAAGGCTTGCGGCGAGATTGACCGATGTCGTCGTCTTGCCGACGCCCCCCTTCTGGTTCGCAACGCAGAAGATCTTTGCCATCGTTGGTGTGTTCCCTTTACCTTCAAACAAACGGCGCGTACCGCGCGCCTTCATTTCGCTTCGTCGACGGCCACTTCGATCAGATGCCGCTCGGCATCGAGCATCGGCACTGCCAGCCGCATCGTCTGCTTCACGCGGCTGCCTTCCGGCAACCGCGCAATCTCGTCGTCCGGGTGTACGCCCTTCATTGCCCAGATCGATCCGCCCGGCGCGACCAGATGTCGAGCAAGTGTAACGAAGTCGGACAGATCAGCGAAGGCGCGAGACACGATCATGTCGAATTTTTCCGGCACTTCGACGCCCGGCCGCAGCGATTCGACCCGCCCGGTGACCACCGACAGGTTCGCGAGCTTCAGCTCCGCGCGCATCTGCGTCTGGAATGCAGACTTCTTCTGCACGATATCGTTCAGCGTGACCTGCCAGTCCGGCTCGACGACCGCCAGCACGATCCCGGGCAACCCGCCGCCCGAACCGACGTCGAGCACGCGGGCCGTCGCACGGCCACGCAGATGCGGGACGATCGAAAGCGAATCGAGGATGTGTTGGATCAGCATCTGCTTCGGGTCGCGGATCGCGGTCAGGTTGTAGACCGCGTTCCACTTGCCGAGCAGCGCGACATAGTCGAGCAACTGGTTGCGTTGTGTATCCGTCAGCGTGAGGTCGAGCGCCGTCGTGCCGTCGACGAGCATCCCTTCCAGTACGTCCCGATTAACCGCCGGCGCGCGACGCGCCGTCATTGTTGCGTCGGGACGGCGCCGTCCCCCTGCTCCGTCGCCTCTGCGGCAGTGCCATTACGGCGGCCCAGGCCGCGGCGCTTCAGGTGCACCATCAGCAGCGAGATCGCCGCCGGCGTGACGCCCGAAATGCGCGACGCCTGCCCGATCGTTTCCGGCCGGAACTCGTTGAGCTTCTGGCTCACCTCGAACGACAGGCCGCGAACTTCGCGGTAATCGATACCGTCCGGCAGGCGCGTGCTCTCGTTCGCGTCGTTGCGTTCGATCTCGGATGCCTGACGCTCGATATAACCCTGATACTTGATGCCGATCTCGACCTGCTCCTTGATCTGCTCGAGCAGCACCGGATCGTCGGCGAGCGGCTCGGCCGGGCCGCATTCGCCACCCTTCAGGCCGCACACGCCGTCGTAGCCGACGCCCGGACGGCGCAGCAGCTCGGCGAGGCTGTATTCGTGATCGATCGCCTTGCCGAGCAGCGCGGTCGCCTCTTCCGGCGGCAGCGTCTTCGGCGTGACCCACGTCGATTTCAGGCGTTCGGTTTCACGTGAAACAGCGTCGCGTTTCCGGCTGAATGCGTCCCAACGCACGTCGTCGACGAGGCCCAGTTCGCGGCCGATCTCGGTCAGGCGCATGTCGGCGTTGTCTTCACGCAGGCTCAAGCGATATTCGGCGCGGCTCGTGAACATCCGGTACGGCTCGGCCACACCGCGCGTCACGAGATCGTCGACCAGCACGCCAAGGTATGCCTGGTCGCGGCGCGGGCACCATGCGTCCTTCTCCTGCACGTAGCGGCCCGCATTGAGGCCGGCCAGCAGGCCTTGCGCGGCCGCCTCTTCGTAGCCGGTCGTGCCGTTGATCTGGCCCGCAAAGAACAGCCCGTTGATCGCCTTCGTCTCGAGCGATGCCTTCAGCGCGCGCGGGTCGAAGTAGTCGTACTCGATCGCGTAGCCGGGGCGCAGGATATGCGCGTTCTCGAGGCCACGCATCGAATGCACGAGCTCGAGCTGGACGTCGAACGGCAGGCTCGTCGAAATCCCGTTTGGGTAGAACTCGTTAGTCGTCAGCCCTTCCGGCTCGAGGAAGATCTGGTGCGACTCCTTCGATGCGAACCGGTGGATCTTGTCCTCGATCGACGGGCAATAACGCGGCCCGACGCCCTCGATCACGCCTGTATACATAGGCGAACGGTCGAGGCCGCCGCGAATGATGTCGTGCGTGCGTTCGTTCGTGTGCGTGACCCAGCACGGCAACTGCTGCGGATGCTGCTCTGCACGGCCCAGGAACGAGAACACGGGGATCGGATCGAGGTCACCCGGCTGCTCGTCCAGCTTCGAGAAGTCGATCGTGCGGCCGTCGATACGCGGCGGCGTACCGGTCTTCAGGCGGCCCTGCGGAAGCTTCAGCTCCTTCAGGCGCGACGACAGCGATACGGCCGCCGGATCGCCCGCGCGACCGCCCGTGTAGTTGTTCAGGCCGACATGGATCTTGCCGTCGAGGAACGTACCGGCCGTCAGCACGACCGCGCGGGCGCGGAAGCGGATGCCAATCTGCGTGACGGCGCCCACCACGTGGTCGCCTTCGACCATCAGGTCGTCGACGGCCTGCTGGAACAGCCACAAATTCGGCTGGTTCTCGAGCCGGTGGCGAATCGCGGCCTTGTACAGGATGCGGTCGGCCTGCGCACGCGTCGCACGTACGGCCGGGCCCTTCGACGAATTGAGGATCCGGAACTGAATACCGCTCTCGTCCGTCGCGGCGGCCATCGCGCCGCCCAGCGCGTCGACTTCCTTGACCAGATGGCCCTTGCCAATGCCGCCGATCGACGGATTGCAGCTCATCTGCCCGAGCGTTTCGATATTGTGAGTCAGCAGCAGCGTCTTCGCGCCCATTCGGGCGGACGCCAGCGCCGCTTCCGTGCCGGCATGACCGCCACCGACGACGATGACGTCAAATTCTGTGGGAAAAAGCATGGTGGATTCCGTACGCAGGAGTGCGCACGAACCTATCAGAGAAATGTATGGGCCGAATTATAGCGGGTTCGCTTTTCACCCGAAGGCCGTCCGAATGGTAGGGTCCGTTCATTTCGTCGTTTTTTCGACTGCGGGGGGATGAATCCTTGGGGTCGCGCCTTCTCCAGCAAGGCTCCCGGCCACTTTGGCGCACATCGTTGTGGCTGTGCAAAAAACAGATCAGCGGGGAATGGCCCGCAGAGGACAGACCGACATCGATTCCTGTGGCCGGCACGACAACCTTGGCGCCAGATCCGGTGCCCCCGCCTCCTCACAGACTTCCATGTTGTTGGTCCGACACTTACCCCCCGCGATTCGACACATCGCCAGCCTGTGCAGAGATCCACGCACCAGGAATCCAGCCTGTGGGCCAAGCCACTATCAACTGCCGAGCGAGACGACGGATCATCACCCGTACTGTGGACAGCTTATCCCGCCGCCGCACAGAACTTCCGACCGTTCCCTGGACACTTATCCCCTGACCACGAACCACCGAGCCATCAAGCACTGCTCCAACCCCACAAACAAAAACGGCGTGTTTCACGTGAAACACGCCGTCCGTTTCCCGCAAACCGCCGCGACTATCAAGCCGTCTTCTTCGCCAATCCGAGGTACGTTTCGATCACGCGCGGATTCTGCGCAAGTTCGGCCGCCGGCCCTTCCAGCGCAAACTCGCCCGTCTCCAGCACATAACCGTAGTCGGAGATCTGCAACGCGGCCCGTGCGTTCTGCTCGATCAGCAGCGTCGCAACGCCCGTGCCGCGCAACGCACTGATGATATGAAAGATCTCCTTCACGATCAGCGGCGCGAGCCCGAGGCTCGGCTCGTCGAGCATCAGCAGGTCGGGCTTGCCCATCAGTGCGCGGCCGACCGCGAGCATCTGCCGCTCGCCGCCTGACAGCGTGCCGGCCGCCTGTTTGCGCCGCTCCCTCAACCGCGGAAACAGCGCGAACACGTGATCGAGCTGGTCGAGGAAGTTCGATTCACCGGCCTGCTTGCGCCGATATGCGCCCAGCACGAGGTTGTCCTCGACCGTCATCGTGCTGAACAACTCGCGCTTTTCCGGCACGAGGCACATCCCGCGCGCGACACGCTGCTCGACCGGCAACGCGCCGACGTCGTTGCCGCGATACACGACTGCACCCGACGCATGCCCGTTCACCGGCAGCGCACCCATGATCGCGTTCAGCAGCGTCGATTTGCCTGCGCCGTTCGGGCCGATCACGCTGACGATCTGCCCCGCACCGACCTTGATCGCCGCGCTGTGCAGCGCCTCCACTTTCCCGTATCGGACCGCCAGCCCGCGCACTTCGAGAATCGGCATCGTCGTGTCCGTCATCACTCCACCCCGCCCAGATACGCTTCGAGCACCGCCGGATCCTGCTGCACGTCCTGCGGCAGCCCTTCCGCGATCCGCGTGCCGAATTCCATCACCACCAGCCGGTCGGTGAGGTTCATCACGAAATCCATGTCATGTTCCACGAGCAACACGCTCATGCCTTCCGCCTTCAACCGCCGCAACAGGTCGGCGAGCTGCTGCTTCTCCTGGTAACGCAGCCCGGCGGCCGGCTCGTCGAGCAGCAGCAGCGTCGGGTCGCAGCACAGTGCACGCGCGATTTCGAGAATCCGCTGCTGGCCGAGCGCAAGGCTGCCCGCTTCGTCGTACATGTGCTTTTCAAGCCCGACGCGGCGGATCTGGCGTGCGGCTTCGGCCAGCAACTGCGCTTCCTCGTGTGCATTGAGCCGCGCGATGCTGCGCCAGACACCGGTTTGGCCGCGCAGATGCGCGCCGATCGCGACGTTCTCGAGCACCGTCATCGCCGGCAGCAGTTTCACGTGCTGGAACGTGCGGCCGATGCCGCGCCGGACGATCTGGCGCGACGTGAGCCCGTCGATGCGCTCGCCGCGGAACGTGATCGTGCCGCCCGTCGGCTTCAGCACACCCGTCACCAGGTTGAACGTGGTCGACTTGCCGGCGCCGTTCGGGCCGATCAGTCCGATGATCTGCCCTGCTTTCACATCGAAGCTCACGTCGTTGACAGCCACGAGCCCGCCGAACTGCTTGCGTGCGTTGTCGACGACGAGCAGCGGCTCGCCGGCCGCGGGCTTCTCGCGCTGCGGCAACGGATCGGCATGCTCGGGCACATGCGCGCGCGGCCCGCGCGGGAACAGCCTCGCGACGAACGGCCACACGCCCTGGCGCGCGTACTGCAGCAGCAGCACCATCAGCACGCCGAACACGATGATCTCGAAGTTGCCTTCCGAGCCGAGCAGCTTCGGCAGCAGCGTCTGCAGGTAATCCTGCAACACGGTGAGGATCGCCGCGCCGAGCACCGCGCCCCATACGTGCGACACGCCGCCGACCACGGCCATGAACAGAAATTCGATCCCGTGGTTCAGGCCGAACGGGGTCGGGTTCACCGCACGCTGCAGGTGCGCGTACAGAAAGCCCGACACGGCTGCCAGCACGGCCGCGTAGACGAAGATCACGACGCGCATCCACGCGGTGTTCACGCCCATCGCCTCGGCCATCACGCCGCCGCCGCGCAGCGCGCGGATCGCGCGGCCCGGCCGGCTGTTCAGCAGGTTCTGCACCGACACGATCGCGGCCAGCACGACGGCCCAGATCAGGAAATACAGGCTGCGGCCGCTTTCGAGTGCGATGCCGAACAGGTTCAGCGCCGGAATCCCGTTGATCCCGTCGTACTTGCCGAGCAGTTCGAGGTTGCCGAACAGGTAGAACAGCGCGAGGCCCCACGCGATCGTGCCGAGCGGCAGGAAGTGCCCGGACAGCCGCATCGTGACCGCGCCGAGCACCAGCGCGACGAGCGCCGTCAGCACGACCCCGACGATCAGCGCGAGCCACGGCGACACGCCGTACCGCGTCGTCAGGAACGCGGTCGCATACGCGCCGATCCCGACGAACGCGGCCTGCCCGAAGCTCGTCATCCCGCCGACGCCCGTCAGCAGCACGAGCCCGATCGCGACGATCGCATAGAGGCCGATGTAGTTGAGCAGCGTGATCCAGTACTCGGGCACCTGCAGCACGCCGGGCAGCACCGGCAACGCGAACAGCACCACGAGAAACACCCAGAAGGTCTTGTTGCGTACCATCGTCTTCATCGCGTCACTCCTCTTCCTCTTCCGTGTGCGGCGACACGAAGCTCCGCCACAACAGCACCGGAATGATCAGCGTGAACACGATCACCTCCTTGTATGCGCTCGCCCAGAACGACGAATACGATTCGAGCACGCCGACGAGCAACGAGCCGGCGGCCGCGAGCGGATAGCTGACGAGGCCGC
This sequence comes from Burkholderia sp. BKH01, assembly GCF_025685725.1. Classification (NCBI taxonomy): domain Bacteria; kingdom Pseudomonadati; phylum Pseudomonadota; class Betaproteobacteria; order Burkholderiales; family Burkholderiaceae; genus Burkholderia; species Burkholderia sp. BKH01. The sequence goes on from NZ_JAOTQT010000035.1 coordinate 22,609, forward strand.
CGATGATCGCGCCGACGAAGCCCTTCAGGCCGATCAGGAAGCCCGAGTCGTAGTAGATCGTCGTCAGCGGGCCGACGAGGATCCCGGACAGCACGCCGAGCCCTGCCGCGAACGTGAACGCGAGCCGCCCTGCTTCGGTCGTGCCGATGCCGACGAGCCGCGCGCCGAGCCGGTTCACCGACGTCGCGCGCAGCGCCTTGCCGGCGATCGTGCGGCCGAAGTACACGTACAGCGCACCGATCAGCACGAGTGCCGTGACGACGACCAGGATGCTCTGTACCGACACCGTCATGCTTCCGATCGACAGCGACGCATCCGAGAACCCGTTGGTGCGCGAGCCTTCCGCGCCGAACATCACGAGCCCGAGGCCGACCATCGCGAAATGGACGGCGACCGACACGATCAGCAGCAGCAGCGTCGTGCCTTCGGCGATCGGCTGGTACACGAGCCGGTAGACGAACGGCCCCATCGGCACGACGATCGCGAGCGTCAGCGCGATCTGTGCGAGCATCGGCATCGGCTGCGCGGCAAAACTGCGCGTGATCGCGAACACCGCGAGCGGCAGCAGGATGTAGCGGCTGCCGAGCGTCGCGAGCGTGCGGCCGAGTTGATGGCGGCGTTCGCGATGCCGGATCAGGCCGCCGACTTCGAGCAGGAAGCACGCGACGCCCATCACGAACAGCAGCCAGCAGGTGGCGGGGAATTTCTGCGCCTGCAACGCCGCAAGCGTCAGCGCACCGTAGGCGACGAATTCGCCCTGGGGAATGAAGATCACCCGCGTGACGGAAAACACCAGCACGAGCGCCAGCGACAGCAATGCATAAATGGCGCCGGTCGTGATGCCGTCTTGCGCGAGGATCGCCGCAATCGAGAGATCCATACGTGTCTTGTATCGAGAATGCTGCGGAAAAACGGCGACGGGAACGGCCGGAGCGCACGGACGGCAAGATCGGCGCGTCAGGCGCCATGCGGCGGGCCCCGGCGGTTCCATGCGGCACGGGCGCGGCCCGTCAGGCCCGGCGCCCTGCCGACGGCGTGCACGGCGCCGTTCGCGCCGCGCACGCCGCTTTCACGTGATGCTTACTCGGCCTGCAGCTTCCACTTGCCGTCGACGATCTGCACCATCACGCGCGCACGCGTGTCGAAGCCGTTGTGATCGGTCGCCGTCGTGTTGATCACACCGTGCGACACCGGCAGGTCCTTCACGCTCTCGAGCGACGCGCGCAGCGCCTCGCGGAATGCCTCGGTGCCCGGCTGGCCCTTCTTCAGCGCTTCGGGAATCGCGCGCTGCAGCAGCAGCCCCGCATCCCACGCATGGCCGCCGAACGTCGCCAGCGAGCCCGCGCCGTAGGCCTTCTCGTACGCGGCCTTGTAGCCGAGCGCCGCCTTCTTCACCGGGTTCGAATCCGGGAGCTGGTCGGTCACGAGCACCGGGCCGGCCGGCAGGATCTCGCCTTCGCAATCCTTGCCGCACACGCGCAGGAAGTCGTTGTTCGCGACGCCGTGCGTCTGGTAGACCTTGCCCTTGTAGCCACGCTCCTTCAGCGTCTTGGCCGGCAGCGCCGCCGGCGTGCCCGAACCAGCGATCAGCATCGCATCCGGATTCGAGCCCATCAGCTTTAGCACCTGCCCCATCACCGATGCATCGGTGCGGTTGAAGCGCTCGTTCGACACGATCTTCAGGCCGTTCTTCTCGGCCGCCGCGCTGAACGTCTTGTACCAGCTGTCGCCGTACGCATCGGCGAAGCCGATGAAGCCGACCGTCTTCACGCCGTGCTTCGCCATGTAGCCGGCGATCGCGTCGGCCATCAGCTGGTCGTTCTGCGGCACCTTGAACATCCACGCGCGCTTCGCGTCCATCGGCGCGATGATCTGCGCGCTCGCCGCGAGCGAGATCGTCGGTGTCTTGCCCTGCGACACGGGGTCGAGCATCGCAAGCGAGTTCGGCGTGACGGACGATCCGATGATCGCGTCGACGTGGTCTTCGTCGATCAGCTTGCGCACGTTCTGCACCGCGCGGCTCGTGTCGGATGCGTCGTCGAGCACGATGTACTGCACGCTCTTGCCCGCGATTTCCTTCGGCAGCAGCGCGATCGTGTTCTTTTCCGGAATCCCGAGCGAAGCGGCCGGCCCGGTGGCCGACAGCGTCACGCCGATCTTCACCTGCGCCGACGCCGTGGCCGCCGCGCACACGAGGCCCACGGCAAGCACGGCCTCCATCCATCGATTCATCTTCATTTACGTTGTCTCCAAACGCTGCTCGAAAAATTCGCGGGTCGCTCGGGCGGCTCCCGTTCCCCAAACAAGTTAATAATTTAACTATCTCGTCTTGCCACGCCTACGCTCGTTTTCCCGTGAAACGCCGCCGCCGCAGCAGGATCCCGACGGCACGGCGCATGCGCGTACATCGCGGCCGACACGTTCGCTCGATCGCCACGATGTGCAGCAGCAGTGTCGTCAGGATGAAGAAGGCAAAGAAATGCGGGATCGTGCGGGCGATCGATGCGTGCGCAACGATCGCCGGAAGGTGCGCCGGCCTGGCTCGGCCCGGCCACGCGCGCCGGCGGCGAAAGATCGGGAAAGCGGCAGCTCATGCCGAGACGGGTGCGAGCGCAACGACCGGCGAAGGCGCCATGCCGGCGAATCGCGCCGAAACGCGCGTACCGGCCGCAGGACGGCTCGGGAAGGTCGGGAAGTACCGATGCGCACCCAATGACGAACGAGCGGCGCCAGCCGCCCTTCCTGCCCCGACCCATCGTCCTGCGCTGCTCATCCAACCGTACTCCCTCTTCTGCATTGTGCTTGTAGGAGAACTGCCGACCGATTTTCCCGACCGCGCGGTCGGCGAAAGCCAAGTGTAACGGACGCGTTTCGCGCACGCCAACCGGGTAAGCCCGGACAGCCTGCGCATTGCAACGCGCCGTCTGCGACCGGATTGCGGGAAAGGGAAAAACGGGGGACGCGGCGAAGCGCGGAAAAGGCGCGGTGCGAATGCAAGCGCGGAATATTGCAATTGCGCAGGCCGATGCACCATCGGTGGAAATCCGTGCACGCAAATGAAAAAGCGCTGTTGGATTCCGTCCAACAGCGCTTTGGGGTCCGGGCACTTTGTGCCTCGATTGTCTCCTCGTTCTCCACCTGCAAATTCGTTTCGCGGTGCATCAGAACTGAAACGAATCTTAAAGAGGCTTAAGCACCACGGCAACTTAGCATTTACCCCTATGGTGCATCGCCGCACGAAAATGGGGCACCAGTCTGCCGCGCAGCGCCGGCCCGAGCCCGTCGCGACGCCCTTCCCGAGGGCGTCGGATGGTGCTTCGCATCAACGTGCCGCGACGCGCGCGGCACGCGCTCAGGACGCCCTCAGCGGCTTGATCCGCGCGACCATCTCGCCGACGATGCCGCGCCGGAACGCCAGCACGCACGCGATGAAGATCAGCCCGGTGACGATCGTCGCCGATTCGCCGAGCGAATGGAACCATGCAACGCCCGTCGTCGACGCGAGCCATTCGCCGATGTCGCCGAGCCGGTCTTCCAAAGCAACGATCAGCGCTGCGCCCAGCAGCGGCCCGAACAGCGTGCCCATCCCGCCGACGAGCGTCATCAGCACGACGAGGCCCGACATCGTCCAGTACGCGTCGGAGAGTGTCTCGAAACCGAGCACGAGCACCTTCAGCGAGCCGGCCAGCCCCGCGAGCCCGGCCGACAGGATGAACGCGAGCAGCTTGAAGCGATCGGTGTCGTAGCCGAGCGAGATCGCGCGCGCCTCGTTCTCCTTGATCGCGACGAGCACCTGGCCGAACGGCGAATGCACGACCCGCACGATGAACGCGCACGCGGCGACGACCACCGCCAGCACGACGTAGTACAGCGCGACGTCGTTCGACAGGTCGAGCAGCCCGAACAGGTGGCCGCGCGGCACGCCCTGCAGGCCGTCCTCGCCGTGCGTGAACGGCGCCTGCAGGTAGATGAAGTAGACCATCTGCGCGAACGCGAGCGTGATCATCGCGAAGTAGATGCCCTGCCGCCGGATCGCGAACAGCCCGACGACGAGCCCGAGCAGCGTCGCGGCGACGGTGCCGACGAGCACGCCGAGTTCCGGCGTGAAACCGAGCGTCTGTATCGAATAGCCGGTCGCGTAGCCGGCGGTCGCGAGGAACATCGCATGGCCGAACGACAGCAGCCCCGTATAGCCGATCAGCAGGTTGAACGCGGCCGCGAACAGCGCGAACGTGAGCACCTTCATCACGAACACCGGATACGCGCCGATGAACGGCGCGGCGAGCAGTGCGGCGAGCAGCACGCCGTAGAGCACTTTTCTCTGCATCATTTTTCCTTGCCGAAGAGGCCCGCCGGGCGGAACAGCAGCACGATCGCCATGATCACGAACACGACGGTGGCCGACGCTTCGGGATAGAACACGCGCGTGAAGCCCTCGATCACGCCGAGCATCAGGCCCGTGACGATCGAGCCGAGGATCGAGCCCATCCCGCCGATCACGACCACCGCGAACACGGTGATGATCATCGGCTGGCCCATCAGCGGCGACACCTGGATCACCGGCGCGGCCAGCACGCCCGCGAATGCGGCGAGTGCAACGCCGAAGCCGTAGGTGAGCGTGATCATCATCGGCACGTTCACGCCGAACGCCTCGACGAGCTTCGGGTTCTCGGTGCCCGCGCGCAGGTATGCGCCGAGGCGTGTCTTCTCGATCACGAACCACGTCGCGAGACACACCGCGAGCGACGCGACGACGACCCACGCGCGGTAGTTCGGCAGGAACATGAAGCCGAGGTTGGTTGCGCCGGAAAGCTGCGACGGCACGTCGTACGGCTGGCCCGACGCGCCGTAGATCGAGCGGAACACGCCCTCGACGACGAGCGTCAGGCCGAACGTCAGCAGCAGCCCGTACAGGTGATCGAGCTTGTACAGCCAGCGCAGCATCGAGCGCTCGATCGCGATCCCGAACGCGCCGACGACCAGCGGCGCCAGCACGAGCATCGCCCAGTACGGCAGCCCGAAATACGACAGGCCCATCCATGCGAGCATCGCGCCCAGCATGAACAGTGCGCCGTGCGCGAAGTTGATCACGTTGAGCAGGCCGAAGATCACCGCGAGCCCGAGGCTCAGGATCGCGTAGAACGAGCCGTTGACGAGACCGAGCAACAGCTGGCTCAGCATCGCCGGCAACGGAATGCCAAAGATTTCCATCGAATCTGCCGCCTGTCAGAATGAGGTTCGTTGCGCGCGCAACCGTCAGGCACTGCGCGCGCATGCGGCGCACGGCAGGTGCGTGCCCGGCGCACCGCCCGGCCCGCCGCCGTGGCACGCATCAGGCCGCGCGCCACGGCGCCGCGCTTACTTCCACATCGCGCAGCGCGTTTCCTGCTTGGTCGTGAACGCCTGTTCGCCCGGAATCGTCGCGAGCACCTTGTAGTAATCCCAGGGCTCCTTCGATTCGGACGGCTTCTTCACCTCCATCAGATACATGTCGTGGATCATGCTGCCGTCCGCGCGGATATAGCCCTTCGCGTAGAAGTCGCTGATCTTCGCCTTCTTCAGCTCGGCCATCACCTTGTCGGAGTCGGTCGTGCCGGCGGCCTGCACGGCCTTCAGGTAGGTCGTCACCGACGAATAGTCGGCCGCCTGCAGGCTCGACGGCATCTTCTTCATCTTGCCGAAGTAGCGCTGCGCCCACTGGCGCGATGCCGCATCGCGGTTCCAGTACCAGCTGTCGGTCAGCACGAGGCCCTGCGTCGTCTCGAGGCCGAGGCTGTGCACGTCGTTGATGAACATCAGCAGCGCGGCGAGCTTCATCGTCTTCGTGATGCCGAATTCCTTCGCGGCCTTGATCGCGTTGATCGTGTCGCCGCCCGCATTCGCGAGACCGAGGATCTGCGCCTTCGACGACTGCGCCTGCAGCAGGAACGACGAGAAGTCCGACGCGGACAGCGGGTGCCGCACGTAGCCGAGCACCTGGCCGCCGTTCGCCTTCACGACATCCGACGTGTTCTTCTCGAGCGCCTTGCCGAACGCGTAGTCGGCGGTCAGGAAGAACCACGACTTGCCGCCCTGCTTCACCACCGCCGAACCGGTGCCCTTCGCGAGCGCCATCGTGTCGTACGCGTAGTGGACCGTGTACGGCGTGCACTGCTCGTTGGTCAGCGTGTCGGCGCCCGCGCCGATGTTGATGTAGACCTTCTTCTTCTCGGCCGCGACCTGGTTCATCGACAGCGCGGTGGCCGAGTTCGTGCCGCCGACCAGCAGGTCGAGCCCGCCGCGGTCCATCCACTCGCGCGCCTTCGACGCGGCGATGTCGGCCTTGTTCTGGTGATCGGCATAGACGACCTCGATCGGCTTGCCGAGCACCTTGCCGCCGAAGTCGGCGACCGCCATGCGGATCGCCTCGAGGCCGCCCTGCCCGTCGATGTCCGCGTAAAGCCCCGACATGTCGGTGATGAAGCCGATCTTCACGGTATCCGCGGCATGCGCGGCGCCGGCAGTGAACGCGGCGGTCGCGAGCGCGAGACAGGCGTGTGCGAGGGTCTTCATTTTCATTGACGTCTCCTGTTGTTCTGATGCGTTGTGGTTATTCGAGGGCCGCCACGGCTAGCGGCAAGGGAAACGGGGCGGCGTCACACCCCAAGCAGGTCGTGCAGCGTCGGCATCTTGCTTTCCAGTTCGGCCGCGCGGAAATGCTCGACGATGCTGCCGTGCTCCATCACGTAGAAGCGATCGGCAAGCGGCGCGGCGAAGCGGAAATTCTGTTCGACCATCACGATCGTGTAGCCGCGCGCCTTCAGTGCGACGATCATCCGCGCGAGCGTCTGCACGATCACCGGTGCGAGGCCTTCGGAAATCTCGTCGAGCAACAACAGGTTCGCGCCGGTGCGCAGGATCCGCGCGACCGCGAGCATCTGCTGCTCGCCGCCGGACAGTCGCGTGCCCTGGCTCTGCCGGCGCGACGCGAGGTTCGGGAACATCGCGTAGATCTCGTCGAGCGACATCGCATGCTCGCGCGACCCGATCGGCGGCGGCAGCATCAGGTTTTCCTCGCACGACAGACTCGAGAAGATTCCGCGCTCCTCCGGGCAGTAGCCGATGCCGAAATGCGCGATGCGGTGCGTCGCGAGGCCGATCGTCTCGTTGCCCGCGACCTTGATCGACCCGCTGCGGCGGCCCGTGAGGCCCATGATCGCGCGCATCGTCGTCGTGCGGCCCGCGCCGTTGCGGCCGAGCAGCGTGACGACCTCGCCGCGATGCACCGTCAGGTCGACACCGTGCAATATGTGGGATTCCCCGTACCAGGCCTCCAGGCCCGTGATCTCCAGCGCGGGCGTACCGCTCTCGACGCCGCTCAATTCGCGTTCCTCCCGTTCGCTGTGCTTCATGCGTGCGCCCCCGCGAGCGCCGCGTCGGCGCTGCCCATGTAGGCTTCGATGACGAGCGGATTCTTCGACACCTCCGCATACGAGCCTTCGGCCAGCACCTCGCCGCGTTGCAGGACGGTGATCGTGTCGGAGATGCCCGCGATCACGTTCATGTTGTGCTCGACCATCAGGATCGTGCGGCCGCTCGCGACCTTCTTGATCAGCGCGGTCACGCGGTCGACGTCCTCGTGGCCCATCCCCTGCGTGGGCTCGTCGAGCAGCATCAGTTCGGGTTCCATCGCGAGCGTCGTCGCGATCTCGAGCGCACGCTTGCGGCCGTATGCAAGCTCGACGGTCGGCACGTGCGCGAAATCGGTGAGGCCGACCTGCGTGAGGAGATCCATCGCGCGGTCGTCGAGCCGCTTCAGCGTGCGTTCGCTGCGCCAGAAATGGAATTCGGTGCCGAGCGCGCGTTGCAGGCCGATGCGCACGTTCTGCAGCGCGGTCAGGTGCGGGAACACGGCCGAGATCTGGAACGAACGGATGATGCCGCGCCGTGCAACCTGCGCTGGCCGCTCGTCGGTGATGTCGATCCCGTTGAAGACGATCTGGCCGGCCGTCGGTGTCAGGAACTTGGTGAGGAGGTTGAAGCAGGTCGTCTTGCCCGCGCCGTTCGGCCCGATCAGCGCGTGGATCGCGCCGCGCCGCACACGCAGGTTGACACCGTTCACGGCGGTGAAACCCCTGAATTCCTTCGTCAGTCCGCGTGTTTCCAGAATCGTGTCGCCGAGAATCATGTTCCCTTCCGTACGAAGTCAGGCGAAGCACCGGGAAGCGAGGTGCAAGCGACCGCGAACAGGTCAGCGGATCAGCCGGCTGCCCCCGGGCGCCGTGGTACGCCTCGAGGGTGGTCTCCCGCGCCGACGCGTATGCACATTGCGCAACATTGTCGCGCCGTTGGTGCAGTGCAATCATCGGGATTTGCACTTATAGGGCTGGCCGCCATCGCGCATGCGGCCATGCACGGTTTTTCGCCACGCTTTTTTGACATGTGCATCATCGATTGATGATCGCTCGCAAGGCCCGGCATACGCGCAACGAAAAAACCGCGCACCTTGCATGGATCTTGCCGGTCGAACCGCTGCGACCGGCATGGCTAATACAAGGGCAGCTTGTTTCGCATATCGAATCAGCGCTTGGCCGCATGACGGCCCGCTGTCGCGCGTGTCAGCGTGCCGTCATACAGCCGTCACCGTGGCCCCCGTTCGCACCGGCGTCGCGTCGTGCGCCGCGCGGCGATCGGCACGGATCATGTCGCTCGCGCGCTCGGCGATCATCAGCGTCGGCGAATTGGTGTTGCCCGACGTAATGAACGGCATCACCGATGCATCGACGATCCGCAGCCCCGCGATGCCGCGCACGCGCAGCCGGCTGTCGACCACCGCGCGTTCATCGTCGGCACGCCCCATCCGGCAGGTGCCCACCGGATGGAAGATCGTCGTGCCGACGGCGCCGGCCGCTTCGATCAGTTCTGCCTCGGTCCGATACTGCACGCCCGGCAGGATTTCCTCGGGGCGATAGCGCGCAAGCGCCGGCGCGGACGCGATCCTGCGCGTGAGGCGCAGCGCGTTCGCGGCGACATGGCGATCATGGTCGGTCGACAGATAGTTCGGCGCGATCGCGGGCGCGATGCCCGGATCGGCGCTCGTGACATGCACGCTGCCGCGCGACGTCGGCCGCAGATGGCAGACCGATGCCGTGAATGCGTTGAAGCTGTGCAACGGCTCGCCGAAGCGTTCGAGCGACAGCGGCTGCACGTGGTATTCGAGATCGGGGCGCGTGAGCGCGGGATCGTCTGGATCGGATTTCGCGAACGCGCCGAGCTGCGACGGCGCCATCGACATCGGCCCGCGCTGCAGCAACGCGTATTCGGCGCCGATCATCAGCTTGCCCCACCAGTGCGCGGACAGCGTGTTGAGCGTGCGCACGCCTTCGACGCGAAACGCCATCCGCAACTGCAGGTGATCCTGCAGGTTTTCGCCGACACCCGGCAGATCCTGCACGACGTCGATACCGAGCGCCTGCAGCCGCCGGCCGCAACCGATACCCGACAGTTCGAGCAGTTGCGGCGAATTCACGGCGCCGGCCGTCAGCAGGACTTCCGCACGCGCACGCGCGACATAATCGGTGCCGCCGCCGTGATACTCGACGCCCGCCGCGCGCCGCCCTTCGAAGATCACGCGCTGCACGTGCGCGCCGGTGATCACGGTCAGGTTCGGGCGCGCCATCGCGGGCCGCAGGAACGCCTTCGACGTATTCCAGCGCACGCCGCGCTTCTGGTTCACCTCGAAATAGCCGACCCCGGAATTGTCACCGCGGTTGAAATCGTCGGTCGCCGGAATGCCCGTCTGCTGCGCGGCCTGCGCGAACGATTCGAGGATCTCCCAGCGCAGCCGCTGCTTCTCCACGCGCCAGTAGCCGCCCGCGCCGTGCGCGTCGCTCGCGCCCGCATGGTGATCCTCGCTGCGCTTGAAGATCGGCAGCACGCTGTCCCACGACCAGCCCGCATCGCCGGTTTCCTGCGCCCAGCTGTCGTAATCCTCGCGCTGGCCGCGCATGTAGATCATGCCGTTGATCGACGAGCAGCCGCCCAGCACGCGGCCGCGCGGATACGACAGCGCGCGGCCGTTGAGCGCCGCTTCGGGTTGCGTCTTGTACAGCCAGTCGGTGCGCGGGTTGCCGATGCAATACAGATAGCCGACCGGTATATGGATCCAGTGATAGTCGTCCTTGCCGCCCGCTTCGAGCAGCAGCACGTGGATGTCGGGATCCTCGGTCAGGCGGTTCGCGAGCACGCAGCCCGCGGTGCCCGCGCCGACGATCACGTAATCGAATTCGCCTTCGAGCGTGCGTTGAGTAGTCACTGCTTGTCTCCTGTCGACCAGCGTTAGTGCTTTAGCACTTACGCTGGTCCCATGGCGTGGCTGGATGGAGTTAGCGCTTCAGCGCTTACTCCATCCCCACGGCGGTCGACCCGAGTTAGTGCTTTAGCACTTACGCTGGTCCCATGGCGTGGCTGGATGGAGTTAGTGCTTCAGCGCTTACTCCATCCCCACGGCTGTCGACCAACGTTAGCGCTTTAGCGCTTACGCTGCTCCCATGCAAAGTTCGTTGTTGTGCGCCGCGCAAGTGCCTTAGCGCTTACTCGGGCCCCATGGTGTGACTGGGCGGAGTCCGTGCTTTAGCACTTACGCTGGTCCCATGCAATCTCGTTGTTTTATCCCGCGCGCTGCGATGCCGCGCATCATTTCCAGCATAGTGCGTCACGGCGCGTGTCTGCGGCAGCGCCCGCCGGCCCTGCCGTACTCCCGGCCAGGTGCACCGGCCGGAACGCGCCGGGCAACGCGACCGATGAAGCGTACTCCGGCTGCCGGCCGCCGATCCAATGAGTTATGCTGAACTGCGTTATAAGCCGCGCTCATATCACGACGATGGATCTCACCCTGCTCCGCGCGTTCGCGACGGTCGCGCGCGAAGGCAACCTGACGCGCGCCGCCGCGCAACTGCACCTGACGCAGCCGGCCGTCAGCCTGCAGATCAAGCATCTGCAGGAAACGCTCGGCGTCGCGCTGTTCACGCGCACGTCGCGCGGGCTCGCGCTCACGCGCGACGGCCAGACGCTGCTGCCGCACGCGGAACGCGCACTCGCCGCGGCCGCCGACGTGCAGCGCGCCGCTGCTGCGCTGCGGCACGAGGTGCGCGGCCGGCTGCGGATCGGCACGATCCTCGATCCGGGCTTCCTGCGGCTCGGCGGTTTCCTGCGCGCGCTGGTCGAGACCCATCCGCAGATCGAGACGGCACTGCGGCACGGGATGTCGGGCTGGGTGATCGATCAGGTGCGCGCGCAAGCGCTCGACGTCGGCTACTACATCGGCCGGCCGGGCGAGGACGATCCGCTCGACGGCGCGCTGTTCCACACCGTCACGCTCACGCATTTCCAGTACCGCGTGCTGGCGCCGGCCGGCTGGAAGGAGCGCGTGCAGCGCGCGCACGACTGGCGCGCGCTCGCCGCGCTGCCGTGGATCTGGACGCCGCCGGCATCCGCGCATCACCGGCTGCTGTCGAGGCGCTTTGCGGAAGCGGGCGCGCAGCCGGTGAAGGTCGCCGAGGTCGACCAAGAGCAGTCGATGCTCGACCTCGTCAAATCGGGCATCGGGTTGACGCTCGCGCGCGACTCGACCGCGCTGGCCGAAGCGCACGCGCACGCGCTGACGATCGTCGAACGCGTGACGGTGCCGACCGAACTGACGTTCGTGACGCTCGCCGAGCGGCGCGACGAGCCGGCGATCGCAGCCGCGCTGCGGCTGATCGAAGCCCAGTGGGCGATATGAGCGGTGCTGATGAAGGCGCGGCCGCCACGCGCCGGGCGCCGGCGTCGCACGCAACACGCGTCATCTCGCCGCCCCCCGCCCGGCGTCACGCCACCGCCACTGCCTTTTTGCTAGATTGTGCGTTCGCACACCGCGAGACCCCGATTGAAGGAGATCCGCATGGCCCGCAACATCGAGATCAAAGCCCGCGCCCGCGAATTCGACCAGCTGCGCGAACGCGCGGCGACGCTCGCGACCGAAGCGCCGCTGTTCTACCGCCAGCAGGATTTCTTCTATGACGTGCCGCGTGGCCGGCTGAAGCTGCGCCGCTTCGAGGACGGCACGCCGGCCGAACTGATCTTCTACCAGCGCGACGACCGCGACGGCCCGAAGGCGTCGTACTACACGCGCAGCCCCGTGACAAATCCCGACGCGATGCACGCGCTGCTCGCGACCGCGCTGACCACGCGCGGGATCGTGACGAAGGAACGGCACGTGTACCTCGCGGGCCGCACGCGCATCCACCTCGACCGCGTCGACGGCCTCGGCGACTTCATCGAACTGGAAGTCGTGCTCGGCCCCGACGACGACGAATCCGGCGGCGAAGCCGAAGCGCACGACGTGTTCACGAAGCTCGGCGTGTCGCAGGACGATCTGGTCGCGGTCGCGTACGTCGACCTGCTGAACGCCGACACGCAGCACGAAGCGACCTGATCCGGCCCCGCCGTCGGCGGTGCGGCGCGCGCCGCCTGGGGCCGGTTCCCGCCAATAACGGGCTCGCGCTGGCCCTGCCGCCGCGTCACGCGGCGCCGGGCGCCAGATGCGCGAGCGGCAGCGCACCGTTGCGCTTGAAGGTCGTCAGCACGATGTTCGAGCGCACGCTGTCGACGCCCGGCACGCGCATCAGCTTCTTCATCACGAACTGCGACAGCGCGTTCAGGTCGGGCGCGACGATCCGCAGCAGGTAGTCCGCATCGCCCACCACCGCATGGCATTCGAGCACTTCGGGCAGCACGTCGATCTGCTGCTGGAACTGCTCGATGATCGAATCGCCGTGATGCTTGAGCTTCAGGCTCGTGAACGCGGTGACGCCGAGCCCGAGCTTTTCGGGCCGCAGCATCACGCGATAGCCTTCGATCACGCCGGCCGCCTCGAGCCGCTGCAGCCGCCGGCCGATCTGCGACGGCGACAGCGGCACCTCCTCGCCGAGCTGCTGATGCGTCGCGCGACCGAAGCGCTGCAGCACGTCCAGCAGCGCGAGATCGAAGTGATCGAGTTCCAGCATGAGCATTCTCCGCATTGATTCGTAATTTAATGCGAGATTATCGCATCATCAAGCAAATCAACGCCAACTTTGCGCCCATTCCGCGCGCAGGCCGCTCTACACTTGCATGGTTCCCAACCACAGCGTGCAGAGCCTGATCATGTCCACCGTCGTCACCGCAAAACTGCAGGAGCAGTTCGACGCGGGCCTCGAAACCCGCGCAGATTTCACCATCGACCAGCCGCTCGAACGCTACGGCCAGGTCGACCATGCGGTGTGGAAGCAGCTCTATGCACGCCAGTCGGCGCTGCTGCGCGGGCGCGCCTGCGACGCGTTCGTCGCGGGGCTCGGCAAGATCGACCTGCCGGCCGACCGCGTGCCGTCGTTCGCCGACGTGAACCGCCAGTTGAAGCCCGCGACAGGCTGGGAGATCGTCGCCGTGCCGGGCCTCGTGCCCGACGGCGTGTTCTTCAGACATCTCGCGAACCGGCGTTTTCCGGTTACCTGGTGGATGCGCCGTCCCGACCAGCTCGACTACCTGCAGGAACCCGACTGCTTCCACGACCTGTTCGGCCATGTGCCGCTGCTGATCGATCCGGTCTTCGCCGACTACATGCAGGCGTACGGCCGCACCGCGCTCGCGGTCGCCGACGACGAAGCGGCGCTTGCGCGGCTCGCTCGCCTCTACTGGTATACGGTGGAATTCGGGCTGATCCGCGACCCGTGCGGCACGAACGGGCTGTCGATCTACGGCGCCGGAATCGTGTCGAGCAAGGGCGAGAGCCTGTACAGCCTCGAAAGCGCGGCGCCGAACCGGCTCGGCTTCGACCTCGAGCGCGTGATGCGCACGAAGTACCGGATCGACACGTTCCAGAAGACCTACTTCGTGATCGAGGATTTCGCGCAACTGTTCGCGCTCGCCGACGTCGACGGCCGCGCGCTGGCCGACCGGCTCGCGGCGCTGCCCGAATTCGCGGCCGGCGCGGTGCTCGATAGCGATCGCGTGCTGCATCGCGGCACGGGAGAAGGCTGGCCCGACGACGCCGACGCCTGACGCGCGCCGACATGCGCCGGATGCCGGCCGCCCGTCCCGGATGCCCGTCCCGCAACTATGAAACAATGACCGGTGCCGGCTGCGCCGCGCGGCGCAGCCGCGCGCGGGTGCCGTTACCGAACGAGAGGTGCAAGATGATCCACAAGCTCACATCCGAAGAACGCAAGACCCGGCTCGAAGGCCTGCCGCTCTGGACGGCCATGCCGGGCCGCGACGCGATCCAGCGCAGCCTGCGCTTCGCCGATTTCAACGAAGCGTTCGGCTTCATGACGCGCGTCGCGATCAAGGCGCAGGAAATGAACCACCATCCGGAATGGTTCAACGTGTACAACCGCGTCGACGTCACGCTGTCGACCCACGACGCCGACGGCCTGACCGAACGCGACATCGAACTCGCGCTGTTCATCGACCGAGCCGGCGCGCACGCGAAACCCGCTGCCTGAGCCCTTCCTCCACCACCGCGCATCTTTCGGTGCGCGGTGCGTCAACTTTTCATTTCGATGAACGTTTTCTACGATGTAGTCAGCGAAAGCCTTCAGCTTTCCAAGCCATCCTTAAGGCGCACGTAAGTCTCGTATGCTTTCCGCGCCTTGGGGTCCAAACCTTCCAGTTGCAGCGCGCTTTCGCGCTGTACAATCAGCAGCGCATACGGCTTGGAGAGCGCGCTGGCCTCTTCGCAGAGTTTGAGTTCGTCGCCGCTCGACGGCGAGCGGGCGCGCCAGAAATTGATCGCGGCTTCAAGGTCGTTGATCGAAATATCGGACATGATTGGATTTAATCGTTCGCTGGCCGCCATGCTTGATGTCACGCGATGCGGCGCCCCTGTGGAAACGGCTTCGTGCTGTCCGCGTGCCTGAACCGCCAACCCATTGTACTTGAGCGAACTTCATGCGACTCCTTCTGATCGAAGACGACCGCCCCATCGCACGCGGTATCCAGAGCAGCCTCGAGCAGGCTGGCTTCACCGTCGACATGGTGCATGACGGCATTTTTGCCGAACAGGCGCTGGCACAAAACCGCCACGAACTCGTGATCCTCGACCTCGGCCTGCCGGGCATCGACGGGATGACGCTGCTCACGCGTTTCCGCCAGACCAATCGCCACACGCCCGTCATCGTGCTGACCGCACGCGACGAGCTGAACGACCGGATCCAGGGCCTGAACTCGGGCGCCGACGACTACATGCTCAAGCCGTTCGAGCCGGCCGAGCTCGAAGCGCGCATCCGCGCGGTGATGCGCCGCAGCGGCCCGCACAGCGACATGCCGCGTCCGGAAGTGTCGCTCGGCGGCGTCCGCCTGTCGGGCGTCGACCGCCGCATCTTCAACGACGACAAGCCGCTCGAACTGTCGCCGCGCGAATTCGCGGTGCTCGAGATGCTGCTGCTGCGTCACGGCCGCGTCGTCAGCAAGGCCCAGTTGCAGGATCACCTCACGCACTTCGGCGGCGATCTCGGCGATACCGCGATCGAAGTCTATGTGCACCGCGTGCGCAAGAAACTCGAGCAGTGCCGTGTCGAAATCGTCACGGTGCGAGGTTTCGGCTACCTGCTGCAGGAAATCCGCCAGACGGCGAGCGTCTGAGCGGCCGCGCGCCCGCCGGCCGCGTGCCGCCGGCGTGTGTGCCCTGCTCCGCGTCGCCGCCCGGCGCACGACCGCGCCGCTCCCCGTGAGCGGCGCTTATCCATTTGCCCGTCGAAATGTCTCCTGATCCGGCTGTGACCACCAGCCTGCGCCGCTCGCTGCTCCGGCGCCTCGCCGCACCGCTGTCGATGCTCGCGCTGATGAGCGGCCTGATCGCCTACTGGCTCGCGTGGCAATACACGCAGCACGTGATCGACCGTTCGCTCGCCGATCTCGCGACCGCCATCTCGAAACAGATCCAGATCGCCGGCCCCGACGCGCCGTTCACGGTGCCGCCGCTCGCGCAGGCGATGTTCTCCGATCCCGCCGAAGCGCTGATCTACCGGATCAGCGACGGCGAACAGGAGCTCGCTGGCGATCCGAAGCTGCCGCTGCAGGGCATCAACGTGCGCCGCATGCATCACGCGTATGTGTTCGAAGCCGAATACGACAACCGCGCGGTGCGCGTCGCACAGGTACGCGTCGACGATGTCGAAGGCGGCAAGCCGATGGTCGTCGAGGTCGCGCAACCGGTGCGGCACCGCTACCGGATCGCGGCCGAATTCCTCGTTGCGATCATGATGCCGCTGCTGCTGCTGCTGCTCGCGGGCTGGGGCATCGTGTGGCGCGTCGTGAACCAGCAGCTCGGCCCGCTCACGCATCTCGCCGATTCGCTGAACCGGCAGACCCACACGTCGCTGGAGCCGGTCGACGAAACCGAGGTGCCGCTGGAGATCCGGCCGCTGACGAGCGCGATGAACGCGCTGCTCGGCCGCCTGAAGACCGCGCTCGACGCGCAGCGCAAGTTCATCGCCGATGCCGCGCACCAGTTGCGCACGCCGCTCACGGCCGTGAAGCTGCATGCCGAACAGGCGGCCGTCGCGCGCGACCCGCACCAGACCTTCGCCGCGGTGCGCGAATTGCGTGCGGCCGCCGACCGCGCGGTGCGGCTGTCGAACCAGTTGCTGTCGCTCGCCCGCGCGGAGCCGGGCGAACAGGCCGCGCGGTTCGTCGACGTCGACCTCGCCGCAATGGCGTTCGAGACGGGTGCCGAATGGGTCCCGCGCGCGCTCGCGTCGCATGTCGACCTCGGCTTCCAGCGCAGCGACGCCCCCGGTGACGACGAGAAGCTGCTCGTGCGCGGCAACCCCGTGCTGCTGCGCGAGGTGATCGCGAACCTGCTCGACAATGCGCTGAAATACGTGCCGCTCGCGCGGCCGGACGGCGCGCGGATCACGGTGAACGTCGCGCGCAGTGCGCTCGAAGACGGCCTGCCGGCCGCCGAGATCGTCGTCGAGGACAACGGCCCGGGCGTGCCCGCGAACCAGCAGGCCGACCTGTTCAAGCGCTTCTTCCGCGGCGACGCGCAAAGCGGCAACGGCGTCGAGACGGGTGCCGGGCTCGGCCTCGCGATCGTGCACGACATCATCGCGATGCATGGCGGCACCGTGTCGTACGAGGATGCGCCGGAAGGCGGTTCGCGCTTCGTGGTGCGGGTGCCGCTCGCCCAGCGCACGGAGAAACCGGCCAGCGAAACGCCGGCCGCCGCATCGGCGCATTGAGCGATCGCCACGCGATTCGCGTCGGCTGGCCGTTGAGCGGACGGCCCGACGGATAAGGAAACAGGAAGGACTGCCGCGCGACACGGCAGCCGTCTGCTGAAACGGCAGCGCACGATGCGCTGCCGCCTGCATCACTTCCTGTTTTTCTTGTCCTTCGCGCTGGATTCGGACTTGCCGTCCTTCTTGTCCTTCTTCTTTTTCTTCTTCTCGCCGTCGTCCGACGTCGCGAGCAGCGTGCCGCGGCACGAAGCCGCGCCGCAATGGCATGCGTATTCGCGCTTGAGCTTCTTCGTCAGCTTCGCGTCGATCACGAGGCCGTAGTCGTAGAACAGCTCCTCTTCCGGCCCGATGTCGCGCAGCGCGTGGATGTACACGCGCCCTTTGACTTCCTCGGCTTCGCAGTTCGGCGCGCACGAATGGTTGATCCAGCGCGCGCTGTTGCCGTCGATCTTGCCGTCGATCACGCCGCCTTCGTCCAGTGCGAAGTAGAACGTATGGTTCGGCTCGCTCGGATCGTGCGGATGGCGACGCAGCGCTTCCTTCCACGAGATTCGCTCGCCCTTGTATTCCACTACGCGTTCGCCGGCCTTGATCGGCGCCACCGCGAACACGCCCTTGCCGTGTACTCCCGAGCGGCGCACCGCGATCCTGCGTGAACTCATCGAACGAATCCTTGTGAAGACGAATGAATGGAAGACGGCCGCGATCGCGGCCCGGCGCGCACCAAACGAAAACGCGGCACCGGTCGGTGCCGCGTCGGGGCATGCGGCGAATCATCCGCATCCTACACGTTCGATATTGCTTCGTTCAACATCGCGCGCAATATTGCGCGCTCGACGCTCAACGCTGGCCGAACGCGATGTCGCCGAACAACGCCTTGTGCTCGCGCGGCTGCGAGCGCCAATACTGCGGCGGCGCCGTCACCTGCGCGCCGAGCTCCGCCGCCGCGTGCCACGGCCAGCGCGGGTCGTACAGCATCGCGCGCGCCATCGCGACGAAATCGGCATCGCCGGCCTCGATGAGCCGGTTCGCATGTGCCGGCTCGTTGATCAGGCCGACCGCCATCGTCGGCATGCCGACCGCGCGCTTCACCGCCTGCGCGAACGGCACCTGGTAACCCGGCGACAGCGGAATCTTCTGCAGCGGCGACACGCCGCCGGACGACACGTCGATCCAGTCGCAGCCTCGGCGCTTCAGTTCGTGCGCGAATGCGATCGTGTCGTCGAGTTCCCAGCCGCCTTCGACCCAGTCGGTCGCGGACACGCGCACGCCGACCGGCCGGTCTTCCGGAAACGCCGCGCGCACGATCTCGAAGATCTCGAGCGGAAAACGCATCCGGTTTTCGCGCGAGCCGCCGTATTCGTCGGTGCGCCAGTTCGCGAGCGGCGACAGGAACTGGTGCAGCAGGTAGCCGTGCGCCGCGTGCACCTCGATCGCGTCGATGCCGAGCCGCGCGGCACGCTTCGCGGCGGCCGCGAACGCGTCGCGAATCCGGTTCAGCCCCGCGGCGTCGAGCGCGAGCGGCGGCGTCTCGCCTTCCTTGTGCGGCACGGCCGACGGCCCATGCGGCAGCCAGCCGCCGTCGGCGACCGACACGAGCTGGCCGCCGTTCCACGGCACCTCGCTCGACGCCTTGCGCCCCGCATGCGACAACTGCATCGCGATGCGAACCGGCGAGTGCTTGCGAATCGCGGCGAGCACGGGCTTCAGCGCGGCTTCGGTCACGTCGTCCCAGAGGCCGAGGTCGGCATGCGTGATGCGCCCGTCGGGTTCCACGGCGGTCGCCTCGATGCAGAGCAGGCCCGCGCCCGACAGCGCGAGATGGCCGAGGTGAATCATGTGCCAGTCGGTCGCTTCACCGCGTTCGGCCGAGTACTGGCACATCGGGGAGATCACGATCCGGTTCGGAAGGGTCACGCCGCGCAGCGTGAATGGAGAAAACAGCGCAGTCATGGAAGCCGCTCGCCTGGAAAGGGAAAGAGCGGACGAGCGTAGCACGCAGGCTTGAAGCGTGCAGATGGCGCGATCGGCAGTAAGCGGACGGTCAGGTACGGCCGGCAGCAGGTTGCCGGCGCGGCAGGAAACGCGTCGCATGCAGCGGCGCGCCGGCCTGCAACGGATGCCGGCCGGGCCAAGGATTCGCGGCGAACGACGCCGCCCGCGGCGTCAGAGCCCGACGCTGTCGAGCCACTCCGCGAACATTCGCCGTGCGGCCGTCTCGAGCGCGGGGCCGTACTGCGCGGTATCGGCACGCAACTGACTTGCGTCGACGCCGGGCGTCGCCGCGATTTCGCCGGCGTTCCCGATCAGCCACGGTTCGAAGCGGTCGGTGCGGATTTCCGGATGGCATTGCAGCGCCAGCACGTGCTGCCCCCACGCGAATGCCTGGTGGCGGCAGGCCGGCGTCGACGCGAGATGGATCGCACCGCCCGGCAGGTCGAACGTATCGCCGTGCCAGTGCAGCATCGACGTCGCCGCGCCATCGAGATGGAGCAACGGCGACGCGCGGCCGGCGTCGGTGAGCGTCAGCGGCGCCCAGCCGAGTTCGTGCTGCGCAGCCGGATAGACGCGCGCGCCGAGTGCACGGGCGATGAACTGCGCGCCGAGGCAGATGCCGAGGATCGGCAGCCCCGCGTCGATGCGCTGGCGCACGAGCGCCGCGAGCGGCGCGATCGTCGGATACTGCGCATCGTCATACACGCTGAGCGGCCCGCCGAGCACGACGAACAGCGACGGCTGGAGCACATCGAGCACCTCGAACCGCGACGATCCGACGTCTACATAGCGCACCCGCCGGCCCCGTTCGCCGAGCACCTGCTCGAAGCTCCCGAGATCCTCGAAATGCACGTGGCGGATCGCCACGACTTCAGCGTTCATCATCGGCCTCCCGGTCGATCGACGGACGTCAGCCTGCGAAAATCTTCCAGGTCTTCTTCTGCGTCGCCGCGTCGGCTTCTTCCTGCACCGAGCAGTCGAGACGCAGGTCGCTGTCGGACATCGAGATGTCGAGTGCCGCGCAGTGATGCACGGTCTTCTTCGACAGCTTGCCCGGCTGGAAGTGGGCGCACGTCAGGCACATGCGCTGCGGCGGCGTCGCACCGGCCACCTGAAGCTCGCGCAGCGTCTTCAGCAGCGCGCGATACAGTGCGCCCTGCTCGTCCGCGCCGAGCTTGCCGACCGCTTTCGTCAGGAATTCAGGCCATTGCAGCGCCTTCTTCGCGGCCGTGCGGCCACGCGCCGACAAGCGCACGGCCAGCGCACGGCCGTCGTCCAGCGCACGGCGCTTCTCGACGAGCCCCTTCGTCTCGAGCGTGCTGACCGCATCGCTCGTGGTCGCCGCAGTGAGCTGCGTCTCGCGCGCGATCTCGCCGAGCCGCATCGGACCCTTGCGCTGCAGCAGCAGCACGAGGATCTCGCCCTGCGTCGGCGTGAGGCCCGCGCCTTCCGCCCAATCCCATGCCTGGCTTCGCATGGCCGTACTCAACCGCAGCAGGCTGTGGGTGACACGTCCCGAAGCCTGGTTCCCGTAAACGCCTTCGCTCATAGTCTTTTCGCTTTGCCGCCGCCCGGATTACCGAGCGGCCGTAGTGTGGAGATCGAATGTCCATCTCAAAACAGACGCACTCTTGCGAGTGCATCAGCACGGCCGTCGCGAGGCACACGCGGCGGTCGCGTTCGCGGCGACCGGTGAGACACGCGTCGTTCCGGTGTCCGCAAAGCCGACATTCTAAGCGAGAGCGGAAAATCGCACAGCTAAGTTATCCCCTGCATTCTGTGGAAAATCGCTGGATAACTGAAATTTTTCGTTGTGCCTGTTATGCCCCGAGCCCGCGGAACGGGGCGCGCCAGCATTTTCCTGTTCCGATCGGCCATCGGGCGGACGGCAATGATCCACCGGGTTATCCCACCCGCAGACCATTGACTTTGCAGCGGAATATCGGGTTATCCACAGATTTTAAGGACGACTGGCGACGATTTCGGCCCGAAACGGCGCCGACCGTCGTTCAGCGAATCGCGACGCGGTCGAGCCTGCAATCTGCAAAACATTTTTTCATTCACGCCAACGTAAGCACTGCTGCCGGACCGTCTCGTTCAGCGATTTTTCCTGTTTGAAAACGGTTCTCAACCACGATGCGTCGTTCACGCGTGCCTTGGCAAGCGCACCGATCTCGTCGAGCGCCGCGCGCGAACCGAGCGCGGCCGCATGCGGCGCGATTTTGTCGAGCGTGTCGAGGATGTCCTCGGCGATCGTGCGGCGCTCACCCGTCTGAGGATTCACGCACGTGCCCTCGAGCCCGAAGCGGCACGCTTCGAAACGGTTGAACGTGTAGACGAGGTAGTCGTCCTCCGACAGCTTCAGCGGCCGATCGGTCAGCAGGTAGCGCGCGAGCGTCTGGATGTAGCAGGCGATCGCCGCCGCGCGGTCGACCGACAGCGGCGTATCCATCACGCGCACCTCGATCGTCCCGTAGCCGGGCTTCGGGCGGATGTCCCAGTAGAAGTCCTTCATCGAGTTGACCACACCCGTGTTCACCATCTTCATGAAGTACTCCTCGAAGCTGTCCCAGGTCAGCACGAACGGCGCGCGGCCCGACAGCGGGAACGCGAACACCGAATTCAGGCGTGCCGAATGGAAGCCCGTATCGACGTTCTGCACGAACGGCGACGACGCGGACAGCGCGATGAAGTGCGGAATGAAGCGCGACATCGAGTGCAGAAGGAACAGCGCGCTGTCCGGATCGGGACAGCCGATATGCACGTGCTGGCCGAACACGGTGAACTGTTTGGCCAGATAGCCGTACAGCTCGGAGATGTACTGGAAGCGCGGCGCATCGTAGATCTGCCGGTCGCTCCATTGCTGGAACGCGTGCGTGCCGCCACCGGCGAGCCCGACGTTGAGCTGGTCGGCCGCCTTCACGAGCACGTCGCGGATCGCATGCAGCTCGCTGACCGCCTGCTCGTGCGAATGGCAGATGCCGGTCGACAGCTCGATCATGCTCTCGGTGATTTCCGGCGTGATGTTGCCCGGAAAGGTCTCGCCCTGGATCAGGCGCATCAGGTCGGATGCGGCCTTGGTCAGGTCGTAGTTGTGCGTGTTGACGACCTGGATCTCCAGTTCGACGCCGAACGTGAACGGTTCGGAATTGACGAAGGTTTCGAGTGCCATGGCAGGTTCCGGAATCAGTTGCTGTCGCTGCGTTCACCGACCGCCGACAGGCAGCGGTAGACGACGAACGGGCTGATGAGCTGCAGGACCACGATCGTGCACATCACGATCGCGCGCAGGTGCGGGTCGAAATTCGGATAGAGCTGGTAGGTATCGTCGACGAGCAGGTACGACAGCGCGGACATCGGCGTCAGCGCGATGCCGAGCGCGACGCCCTGCTTCATCCCGATGCCGCTCGGCTTCGCGAACGCAGCGACGCCGGCGAGCTTCGCGACGAGCCGCGTGACGATCAGCACGATCGCGAGCAGCCCGCCGAGCGCGATGTCGCCCCACGTGAACGACGTGAGCGTCAGCACGAACAGGACCACCGTCAGCAGCCAGCCGGCCGTGCCGAAATGCTCGGGCCACAGCTGCGGACGCGCTTCGAGGTTCTTCACGATGATGCCCGCGAGCAGCAGCGTAAGCAGCGTCGACAGCTTCAGCGCCTGTGCCACCGCGATCGCCAGCATCACGAGCCCGAACAGCGCGACGAACGAATGCTCGTCGCGCATCGTCGACGTCATGTGACGGAACAGGAAATTGCACGAACGCGCGACGAGGTACGCGACGATGAACGAGCCGGCGATCAGATAGACGGGTTGCAGGATCGTCGCGAACACGTTGCCGTACGCTTCCTGGTGCAGCCAGCTGGTGACGAGCTTGGTCAGCACGATCGCGTACACGCTGTTGAGCGCGGTCAGCGTGATGAGGCGCTGCGACACCTGCCCTTCCGCGCGCAGTTCGGTCTTGAGCTGGATCACCATCGACGGCGACGTCGCGATCGCGATCGCCGACAGCACGAGCGCAACCATCCCCGAAACACCGAGCGCAAGCATCACGAACAGCACGAGCACGAACGTCAGCGTGGCTTCCGCGAGGCTCGACGCGATGAGCCACGGATTGCGCCGGATCCAGCGCAGGTCGAGGCGGCTGCCGAGCTCGAACAGCAGCAGGCCGAGCGCGACGTCGATCAGCAGCCGCGAGGTTTCGTCGGTGCTCGCGTCGATCACGCCGAATCCGAACGAACCGGCGACGAGACCGATCACCGCATAGCCGGTGATGCGCGGCAGGCGCCATGCGCGATAGCACAGTTCGCCACACAGGCCGGCCGCGAACAGCGCGAGCCCGGCCCAGAACACGGCATCCGGCGCGAGCGGCCAGTTGGGCAGGAATGAGAACGCCGACTTCATCGTGGTGACTTCTCCTTTGGAAGCAACCGCCAGCGACGCGGGGTCAAGCGTCAGAAATGGATGCGCGCCGGCTGGGTATCGCCCCGAATGTGATTGTTGTGGTCGACGACGGCGGGACATGGGGTCCGCCTGTTCCGCCATCCGGCGGAAAGTCGCACAGGTTGCCGATCTGGATTGTCGGCCTGGTGTGTGAACGGACTGCGCAGTCTCGAAGATTCAGATTCGAAATCGTGCCGACCGTTCCATTGAAGCACGTCCGGCGCCTGGCCGAACGAACGCGAAGGAAACCGATTGTGCCACAGCTTTTTCGGTCTGGAACCCATTGAATACGACTCGCGGCGCTGTGCGGCACCGCAGGTCTTTGGTTTCAAAGGTTTACCTGTATATATACGTAGTAGAAGTTAACAAAGGACGCACAGTTCTGTGGATAACTTCGGTTTACGCCGACAGATCAATACCTTGGCGAAACCATAACCCGTTGCACAGGCTGTTCGTGCACAGTAGTTTGAGATGAGCAACTTTGGGGCCACCTCACAGCTGTGCCGAGTTACCCAGTTTACGTCCACTGTGATTACACACGAAGCGCGCGCGGATTCCGCAAGGTTATCCACAACGTCGAGTGGATAACCTTGCGCGGGGAAATCGGGAAACTGTGAGCGATTGGCCTGGCCGATCAGCCGGCCGAGCCGACGCGGCGCGCGCGCAGCGCGCGGATCAGGAAGCGGGCGGGATCGACGGCTTCGGCGAGTTCGCGCTCGAGCGGCCACGGCTCGCCTTCGAGCTGCGATGCGATCAGTTCGGCGCCGAGCGCGGCCCACACGAGGCCGCGCGAGCCAAAGCCGAATGCGCCGTAGAGGCCGGGCGTGCGCGGCAGATCGCGCGCCTTTGCGCCGCTCAGCGCGCGTGCGTTCGCGACGGCCTGCGCTTCGTCCGCGAGCGGTCCGATCAGCGGCAGGCGATCGCCGACGACCCAGCGGAATGCAACGCGGCCGCGCAGCGTGTCGAGATCCGGCACGTCGCCGATCAGGCCCGGCAGCAGGTGCCGCACGCGGTCGAGGTTTTCGACGTGGCCGGCCGCGCGCATCGCGGGATCGACGTCGTCGGGTTCGAACGTCGCGCCGATCAGCAGCGTGCCGTCGTCGAGCGGCACCGCGTAACCGTCGCCGATCGCCGGGCACGGCAGCGGTGCCGTACTGCCCGGCGGCAGCAGCGTGAGCTGGCCGCGCACCGGCTGCAGCACGACATGCTGCAGCCCCGCGAGACGCACGGCATCGCCCGCGTTCGCAAGCACGACGACGGGCGCTTCGGCCAGCGTGCCGCCCGCCGCATCGAGCGCATGCCATGTGTCGCCCCGCCGCTCGAGCCGCTCGAGCCGCGCGACGCCGGTGGACGCGAGCAAGCGCACGCGTTCGCCGGCCGCCGCGCATTGCGCCGCGCACAGCCCGGCCGGCCAGACGGCGCCGCCGTGCGGAAACAGCAGGCCGCCATGCGCGACCGGCAGGTTCAGATGCGCGCGCGCGGCATCGGTATCGAGCAGCGATACATAGTCGGACGGCGCGCCGAACGCATCGAATGCATCGCGCATCCGCGCGAAGTCGTCGGCCGATTCGGCGAGATGAATCATGCCGTGCGTGCTGCGCGCGAACGCATGGCCCGCGCGTTCGAGTGCGCGCCAGCGTGCGATCGCGTGCAGGAAACCGCTGCGCGTGAGTCGGCTTGCGACGTTGTCGTCGCGTGTCATCAGCGGATGGAATACGCCGGCCGGATTGCCTGATGCTTCGCTCGCGATCCGTTCGTGCCGCTCGATCAGCGTGACGTCCCAACCGCGCGCGGCCAGGCGTTCGACGACCGCGCAGCCGGCCAGGCCCGCGCCGATCACGATTGCGCGGCGTGCCGCAACGGGCAGTGCGCGCGGTGGCTCGTGCCGGCGCGCGCGCCAGCGTGGCGCATATTCTCCGACGAGCGAATCGTCGACTTCGCGATACGTGAAACCCGATTCGCCGAGTGCGTGTTTCGCGGCGCCGGAATTCGCATGCGTTGCAAACGTCGCGCCTTCGCCGGCGATTTTCGCAAGCGCACGAACCACGTCCGTCGCGCGGAGATCCGCGTCGCCCGTCGATGTGAAGCCATCGAGATAAAACGCATCGGCGCGCGCGACGAGCTTCGTCAGCATGTCGACTGCATCGCCGAACGCGAGCGTGAGCACCACGCGCCCTTCGTCGAATTCGAGCCGGTGCAGGCCCGGCACGAGCATCGGCCATGCGTCGACCAGTGCGCATACGTCGGCCGATATGGTTGTGTTCGCAACGATATGCGAAACCGCGCGGCGCAGGTCGTCGCGCGAGAACGGATGCGGCTCGACTGCGACGAAATGCAGCCGCTCGCAGCGCGCCGGATCGTCGCGCCACGCGGCCCATGTCGCGAGGAAGTGGCTGCCCGCGCCGAATCCCGTCGCGACGATCGTGAACGTGCGGCGGCCTTGCCAGCGCGCCGGCAGCCCGTTGCCGGAGACGCACACGTGATGCGCAAGCGCACCTGATGCGCTGCGATGGAGGTCGCCGTACTCGGGCGAAACGAGCGTGCCATCGTCGCGAAGCGCGAGTGTGGCGGGAACAAGTCGGTCGGGCATGCGAAACAAAAAACGTGGCAGCCAAGCCTGGCAAGGGATTGCGCGGGGCCGTCCGACCGGCCGTTGGAAAAAGCCAACGGGGCGGCGCATGGGCGGACCGCGCTGCGTATCCTGTTCGGTTGGCGCAGGTCAAAAAACAGGTAATCGACGATTCATTCGGCGAAATACCGATGAAAATCTTTGAAACCCTTGTCGTTATTGGGTTTGCGCTGCGCTATCATAGCAACGCCGTACCGCGGGGTGGCCGCCGGCAAGCCGGAGGGCGCGTCGCGCGGGCCAGGATTCGGCGCTGTGCCGTCGGAGTCTGACTCTCGACGGCACGGTTCGCGCACGTATAATCGGCGCGTTCGCGCTGTTCGTGTCAACCTAACCTGATAAAGGAACCTTAATGAACAAACAGGAACTGATCGACGCCGTCGCCGCCCAAACGGGCGCCAGCAAGGCTCAAACCGGCGAAACGCTGGACACGCTGCTCGAAGTCATCAAGAAGGCCGTGTCGAAGGGTGATGCGGTTCAGCTGATCGGCTTCGGCAGCTTCGGTTCGGGCAAGCGCGCAGCACGTACGGGCCGCAACCCGAAGACCGGCGAAACCATCAAGATCCCGGCAGCCAAGACGGTCAAGTTCACGGCTGGCAAGGCGTTCAAGGACGCCGTCAACAAGCGTTAAACCAGCGCCTGTTCCAGGAAAAACCCGCCTTTCGGCGGGTTTTTTGTTGGGCGCGCGCGGCGTTTTCGCCACAGTCCGCACCGCTCTTGCAAGATTTAACGGTTGTTTTTACAAGCCGTTACCGCGCTGTCAGGCATGCACGATTTGCGTGTCGCCGTGATCGTCGTCGTCGTGCGAATCGACATCCCACGCCGGGAACGGATCGTCGAACGCGCTCCATCCCGCCGCGCCGACGGCGAATTCCGCATCGGTCAGCAGGCACGCGTCGAGTTTCTCGCACCATGCATCGGCGTCGAGCGCGATGCCGATCAGCACGAGTTCCTGGCGGCGATCGCCGACCGTGCGATCGTCGAGATCGCCGTGCCATTCGGCACGGATTTCATCGAGCAGCTCGTCGTCGTCCGGCCATTCCGCGCGGTCCTGCGCGGCCCACCAGAGGCCTGCCGGGCCATGCCGGCATACGCCGCCCGCCTGCGACAGCGAGCCCGCGATGTCGTTGCGCGTCGCGAGCCAGAAGAAGCCCTTGCTGCGCAGCACGCCCGGCCACTCCTGGTGCAGCAGCGCCCAGAGTCGTGCCGGATGGAACGGCCGGCGCGCGCGGTAAACAAAATTGCCGATCCCGAATTCGTCGGCTTCGCCGTGCACGTGCGCATGATGTTCGTCATGGCAGTCGGGATCGTCGCAATGCGTGTGATCGTGATCGAGCGACGCGAGCCAGCCCGGTGCATTCGCGGCCTCGTCGAAATCGAAGCGGCCCGTGTTCAGCACTTCGTCGAGCGGCACGTCGCCGAACGTCGACACGACCTGGTGCGCGCGCGGATTGAGCCGCGCGAGGATGTGCTGCAGGCGAGCGAGTTCGTTCGCGCCGACGAGGTCGGCCTTGTTGATCACCAGCACGTCGCAGAATTCGATCTGCTCGATCAGCAGCTCGACGAGCGTGCGGTCGTCTTCTTCCGACGCGGCGATGCCGCGCGTCGCGAGTGCGTCGTCGGAGCCGTAGTCGCGCAGGAAGTTGTACGCGTCGACCACGGTGACGAGCGTGTCGAGCCGCGCGATTTTCGACAGCGACTCGCCGTCGTCGTCGACGAACGTGAAGGTTTCGGCGATCGGCATCGGCTCCGCGATACCGGTCGATTCGATCATGATCGCGTCGAAGCGTCCTTCGGACGCGAGGTTGCGGATCTCGACGAGCAGGTCGTCGCGCAGCGTGCAGCAGATGCAGCCGTTCGACATTTCGACGAGGCGTTCCTCGACGTGCGACAGCGCTTGCGCGTCGCGCACGAGCGACGCGTCGATGTTGACCGCCGCGAGATCGTTGACGATCACGGCGACTTTCAGGCCCGCACGGTTTGCGAGGATGTGATTGAGCAGCGTGGTCTTGCCGGCGCCAAGGAAGCCGGACAGCACGGTGACGGGCAACGGCTGGTTCATTGCGGTACACACCAACGGAAAAGATGAAAAAGCGGCCGCCGCCCCCTTCCGGGGCGCGATCGGCCCGCGGGCGGGCGAACCTGCGGCGTGAGCCCGCATTGTGCATCAAACGCGCGCCGGCCGGCCGGCACTGCGTCAGGCCGCGATGCGGCGCGATGTCATTGCGCGGGCGGCAGCAGCTTCCACTGCGTCAGGATGCCGGCGATCTGCCGCGCGTACTTGTCGCGCTGCGACGGCGTTTCGGAATGGTAAGCGCCGACGGCCTGCCACGTGTTGCCGTAGCGGTTCATCTTTTGCTTCAGATGCCACGCGGCGACGTAGACGTTCTTGCACGGCTCCATCAGCGTGCCGCGGTCGATCCCGTAGCGCGACAGCGTCGACAGGTGGACCGAGTTGATCTGCATCAGGCCGTAGTCGATCGAGCCGTTCGTGTTCTTGTTCAGCGCGCCGGGCCGGTTACGCGATTCCTGCCATGCGATCGCGCGCAGGATCAGCGGATTGACCTGCTGGTATCTGGCGGCCTCATCGAAACAATCCGCGCGAGCGTTTGCGCTGGCGAACCACACGCCGGCGGCGATCCACGCAACCGAAGCGAACCGTCTGTTCATGGTGCGAAAAAGGAAAAGGAATTGCGCGAAGGTCGGGAAAACCCGTGCCTGTTATTCGTGCGGCGAGAAACCCGTCGCACGTATCATACCGACAGTCCGTCAGGTTGCGACATGCGGAAATACGACAGCCGGGTTATACCGCATTTCCGTGTCGATTCATCGCGAAACGGGGGCGATGGCCGGCATGCCGGTATAGCACCGAATCTTACATATCACATACGACTCGCCCGATACATGTCGTATGTGAGACAGTCTTCGGATCAATGTGATATTTCGGACATGAAAAACTGCTAATGTCGCCTTTTTCGGACTTGGATCCCAGCACTACCGCCGGAAGCGGCCTGAGCCGGCATCGACCCATTCATCCATGACAAGAAATCGCTTCGTTATGCGGCGCATTGCCACGACCCTCGTCGTCGCCGGCATCATCGTCTCGCAGGCCGCCTACGCTCAGGTCACGCTCAACTTCGTGAACGCGGATATCGACCAGGTCGCGAAGGCGATCGGCGCCGCAACCGGCAAGACCATCATCGTCGACCCCCGCGTGAAGGGGCAGCTCAACCTCGTTGCCGAACGTCCGGTGCCGGAAGACCAGGCGCTGAAGACGCTGCAGTCGGCGCTGCGCATGCAGGGCTTCGCGCTCGTGCAGGATCACGGCGTGCTGAAGGTCGTGCCCGAGGCCGACGCGAAGCTGCAGGGCGTGCCGACCTATGTCGGCAACGCGCCGCAGGCGCGCGGCGACCAGGTGATCACGCAGGTGTTCGAGCTGCACAATGAATCGGCGAACAACCTGCTGCCCGTGCTGCGGCCGCTGATCTCGCCGAACAACACGGTGACGGCCTACCCGGCGAACAACACGATCGTCGTGACCGACTATGCGGACAACGTGCGCCGCATCGCGCAGATCATCGCGGGCGTCGACAGCGCCGCGGGCGCGCAGGTGCAGGTCGTTCCGCTGCGCAACGCGAACGCGATCGACCTCGCCGCACAGTTGCAGAAAATGCTCGATCCGGGCGCGATCGGCAACAGCGATGCAACGCTGAAGGTGTCGGTCACGGCGGACCCGCGCACCAACTCGCTGATGCTGCGTGCGTCGAGCGCATCGCGCCTCGCGGCCGCGAAGCGTCTCGTGCAGCAGCTCGACGCACCGAGCGCGGTGCCCGGCAACATGCACGTCGTGCCGCTGCGCAACGCCGATGCGGTGAAGCTCGCGAAGACGCTGCGCGGGATGCTCGGCAAGAGCGGCAGCGACAGCGGCTCGTCGGCGTCGTCCAACGATGCGAACAGCTTCAACCAGAGCGGCGGCTCGTCGTCGAGCGGCAACTTCTCGACCGGGTCGTCCGGCACCCCGCCGCTGCCGTCGGGCGGCCTCGGCGGTTCGTCGTCCTCGTCGTCGGGGTATGGCGGCTCGTCGGGCAGCGGCGGCGGTCTCGGCAGCGCCGGCCTGCTCGGCGGCGACAAGGACAAGGGCGACGACAACCAGCCGGGCGGGATGATCCAGGCCGATGCGGCGACCAACTCGCTGATCATCACCGCGTCCGATCCGGTTTACCGGAACCTGCGCTCGGTGATCGACCAGCTCGACGCGCGGCGTGCGCAGGTCTATATCGAAGCGCTGATCGTCGAGCTGAATTCGACGACGCAAGGCAACCTCGGCATCCAGTGGCAGGTGGCGAGCGGCCAGTTTCTCGGCGGCACGAACCTGAACCCCACGCAAGGTTTGGGCAACAGCATCGTCAACCTGACGACCGGCGGCACGGCAGCCACCACCGGGCTGGCGGCCAACCTCTCGACGCTGACCCAGGGCCTCAACATCGGCTGGCTGCACAACATGTTCGGCGTGCAGGGGCTCGGCGCGCTGCTGCAGTATTTCGCGGGCGTGAGCGACGCGAACGTGCTGTCGACGCCGAACCTGATCACGCTCGACAACGAGGAAGCGAAGATCGTCGTCGGCCAGAACGTGCCGATCGCGACCGGTTCGTATTCGAACCTGACAAGCGGCACGACGAGCAATGCGTTCAATACCTACGACCGGCGCGACGTCGGCCTGACGCTGCACGTGAAGCCGCAGATCACCGACGGCGGGATCCTGAAGCTGCAGCTCTATACCGAGGATTCGGCGGTCGTCGCCGGCACCACGAGCGCACAGACCGGCCCGACCTTCACGAAGCGCTCGATCCAGTCGACGATCCTCGCGGACAACGGCGAGATCATCGTGCTCGGCGGCTTGATGCAGGACAACTATCAGGTGTCGAACAGCAAGGTGCCGCTGCTCGGCGACATCCCGTGGATCGGCCAGCTGTTCCGTTCGGAATCGAAGCAGCGCGCGAAAACCAACCTGATGGTGTTCCTGCGGCCCGTGATCATCTCCGACCGCAGTACCGCGCAGGAAGTCACGGCCAACCGCTACGACTACATCCAGGGCGTGACGGGCGCGTACAAGTCGGACAACAACGTGATTCGCGACAAGGACGACCCGATCGTCCCGCCGATGCCGCTCGGCCCGAGCCAGGGCGGCACGCCGGCCGGGAACCTGTTCGATCTCGACAAGATGCGCCGCCAGCAGATGCAGCGCCAGGTGGCGCCGGTTCCGGCCCAGCCGTTGCCGGAGGCGACGCCCGCGCAGCCGCAAAGCGTGCCGCAGCAGGCGGTGCCGCAACAGCCGCTGACGGCCCCGGGAGCCTCGCAGTGAGCGACGTGCTCGCGTCTTCCGCCCACGACGGCGCGCCGGGCGAACGGCAGCCGCCGTCGCCGCTCGCCGCGCGCTTGTTGCCGTACGGCTTCGCGAAGAGCGGCCAGGTGCTGATCGCGCACCAGCTCGACGACACGCTCGAGGTGTGGATCAGCGAACGCACGAGCGACGCCGCGCTTGCGGAGATCGCGCGCAACTTCGGCTCGATTTCCGTGCACCGCGTGCCGGCCGACGAGCTCGCGCAGGCGATCAACCAGGCATACGCGCGCCAGGACGGCAGCGCCGCGCAGGTGGTCGGCGAGGTCGAAGGCGAAGTCGACCTGTCGCGGCTGATGCAGGACATCCCCGAAGTCGAGGATCTGCTCGAGTCGGAAGACGACGCGCCGATCATCCGGATGATCAACGCGCTGCTCACGCAAGCGGCGCGCGAACAGGCGTCGGACATTCACATCGAGCCGTTCGAGAATTCGTCCGTCGTGCGTTTTCGCGTCGACGGCACGCTGCGCGACGTCGTGCGCCCGAAGAAGGCGCTGCACGGCGCATTGATCTCGCGGATCAAGATCATGGCGCAGCTCGACATCGCGGAGAAACGGCTGCCGCAGGACGGCCGCATCACGCTGCGCGTCGGCGGCCGGCCGGTCGATGTGCGCGTGTCGACGCTGCCCACCGGGCACGGCGAGCGCGCGGTGCTGCGTCTGCTGGAAAAGGATGCGAAGCGCCTGAATCTCGAAGCGCTCGGGATGGGCCGCGACACGCTCGTCCAGTTCGACAAGCTGATCGCGCGACCGCACGGCATCGTGCTCGTCACGGGCCCGACGGGCTCGGGCAAGACGACGACGCTGTACGCGTCGATGTCGCGGCTCGAAACCGCGACGACCAACATCATGACCGTCGAGGACCCGATCGAATACGACCTCGGCGGCATCGGCCAGACGCAGGTGAACGAGCGGATCGGGATGACCTTTGCCCGCGCGCTGCGCTCGATCCTGCGCCAGGATCCGGACGTGATCATGATCGGCGAAATCCGCGACCTCGAAACCGCGCAGATCGCGGTGCAGGCGTCGCTGACGGGCCACCTCGTGCTCGCGACGCTGCACACGAACGATGCGGCATCGGCCGTCACGCGTCTGACCGACATGGGCGTCGAGCCGTACCTGCTCGCATCGTCGCTGCTGGGCGTGCTCGCGCAGCGCCTGGTGCGGCAGCTCTGCCCCGTCTGCAAGGAGGAGCGGCACGAGGATGGCCGCACGCTGTGGCATCCGGTCGGCTGCGACAAGTGCGGGCATTCGGGCTACGCGGGCCGGCGCGGCGTATACGAACTGCTGCTGGTCGACGATTCGATCCGCTCGCTGATCCATCGCAACGCGGCCGATGCCGAGATCCTGGCCACCGGCCGCGCGGAAGGGATGCGCACGCTGCGCGACGACGCCGAGCGCTGGCTTGCCGCCGGCGCGACGTCGCTCGAGGAAGTGCTGCGCGTGACGGGAGGCGCGTAGCGCGATGCCGGCATTCCGTTTCGAAGCGATCGATGCGGCGGGACACGCGCAGAAAGGCGTCATCGATGCCGACAGCGCGCGTGCCGCGCGCGGCCAGTTGCGCACGCAGGGGCTCACGCCGCTCGTCGTCGAGCCGGCCGCCAGCGCGACGCGCGGCGCGCGT
Source organism: Burkholderia sp. BKH01 (assembly GCF_025685725.1). Taxonomy (NCBI): domain Bacteria; kingdom Pseudomonadati; phylum Pseudomonadota; class Betaproteobacteria; order Burkholderiales; family Burkholderiaceae; genus Burkholderia; species Burkholderia sp. BKH01. The sequence continues at coordinate 55,931 of NZ_JAOTQT010000035.1, forward strand.
ACGCAGCGGCTCGCGTTCGGCCGCAAGCTGTCGCAGCGCGAACAGGCGATCCTCACGCGCCAGCTCGCGAGCCTGCTGATCGCGGGGCTGCCGCTCGACGAGGCGCTCGGCGTGCTGACCGAGCAGGCCGAACGCGACTACATCCGCGAACTGATGGCCGCGATCCGCGCCGAGGTGCTCGGCGGCCATTCGCTCGCGAATGCGCTGGGCCAGCATCCGCGCGATTTTCCGGAAATCTACCGCGCGCTCGTCGCGGCGGGCGAGCATACGGGCAAGCTCGGCATCGTGCTGTCGCGCCTGGCCGACTACATCGAGCAGAGCAACGCGCTGAAGCAGAAGATCCTGCTGGCCTTCACGTATCCGGGCATCGTCACGCTGATCGCGTTCGGCATCGTGACGTTCCTGCTGAGCTACGTGGTGCCGCAGGTCGTCAACGTGTTTGCGAGCACGAAGCAGCAGTTGCCGATCCTCACGGTCGTGATGATGGCGCTGTCGGAATTCGTGCGGCACTGGTGGTGGGCGATCCTGATCGCGGTCGCGCTGATCGTGTGGTTCGTGAAGGCGACGTTGTCGCGCGACGGGCCGCGGCTCGCGTTCGACCGCTGGGTGCTGACCGCGCCGCTCGCGGGCAAGCTCGTGCGCGGCTACAACACGGTGCGCTTCGCGAGCACGCTCGGCATCCTGACTGCGGCCGGCGTGCCGATCCTGCGCGCGTTGCAGGCGGCTGGCGAGACGCTGTCGAACCGCGCGATGCGCGCGAACATCGACGACGCGATCGTGCGCGTGCGCGAAGGCTCCGCGCTGTCGCGCGCGCTGAACAACGTGAAGACGTTTCCGCCGGTGCTCGTGCACCTGATCCGTTCCGGCGAAGCGACGGGCGACGTGACGACGATGCTGGATCGCGCGGCCGAAGGCGAAGCGCGCGAGCTCGAACGCCGCACGATGTTCCTGACGAGCCTGCTCGAGCCGCTGCTGATCCTGGCGATGGGCGGCATCGTGCTCGTGATCGTGCTGGCCGTGATGCTGCCGATCATCGAGCTGAACAATATGGTGCAGTGACGGCCTGACACGGTTGGTGAGGCCGTCGCCGTTCAGCGCATGTAGATCGCGGGGGACGGCGTGTTCGCCGGGAGCTGGATTTCAGCGCGGGCGCCGTTGCGGTCGACGATGATCGAGCGGGGGCGGACTTCGGCGAGCTTCGCGCCGGGTGCGACCTCGGCACCGAGCGACACCGCGCGCGGCGGTTCGCCGCCGACGCCGATGATCGCGGCGGCGCCGCGCTGGAGCGCGAGGATGCCGAACAGGTGGATGTCCTGCACGGGATTCTTGTCGAGCTGACCGCCGAAGAGCGCCGCGGCGTCCTCGGTGCGGATCGGCGGCCGCGCGGCGGCGGCGGGCAGCGGCGCTTCGCGGGCCGACAGCGTGACGACCCAGTAGGTGGCCGTCGCGCACAAACCCGCGAAGAGGGCTAGGGAAAGAATCCGGATCGAGAGCGCGTTCATGCGCGCTATTGTACGGATGTATATGAAATTTGCGTTGGGTGAAAGCCCTCGGCGATGCGCGCCTTACAATGCGTGCTCCGCGCCCGCGGGTCCGGAAGGTTGCCGTCAGGTAATCGTCCGATGTGCCGGGTGCGTCACTCAATCGACGATATTTTTTGGAAAGAGGTAGTCAGTCATGCAAACGTGGATCACTCGCCGCAACGCGGCCGTGCGTCGTCAGCGCGGTTTCACGCTGATCGAGATCATGGTGGTGGTCGCGATCCTCGGGATCCTGGCGGCGCTGATCGTGCCGAAGATCATGAGCCGCCCGGACGAGGCGCGCCGCATCGCCGCGAAGCAGGACATCGGCACGATCATGCAGGCGCTCAAGTTGTACCGTCTCGACAACGGCCGTTATCCGACCCAGGAACAAGGCCTGAATGCGCTGATCCAGAAGCCGTCCACCGATCCGATCCCGAACAACTGGAAGGACGGCGGCTACCTCGAGCGCCTGCCGAACGATCCGTGGGGTAACGGGTACAAGTACCTGAATCCGGGCGTGCACGGCGAGATCGACGTGTTCAGCTACGGCGCCGACGGCAAGGAAGGCGGCGAGAGCAACGACTCCGACATCGGTTCGTGGCAATAAGCCGGCACTGATCGTCCCGACGCTTCGTTCCCGCTCTTCATGCTCGCCATTCGCACGACCTCCCGCTGCGGCCGCGATTGCCGTGCGCATCGCGGCACGGCGCCGTCCGTATCGGCGCGTGCCGATGGCGGGCCGATGAAGCACTGCGTGCGGTGCGCTCGCGGCTTCACGCTGCTCGAAATGCTGGTCGTGCTCGTGATCGCGGGGCTGCTCGTGTCGCTCGCGTCGCTGTCGCTGACGCGCAATCCGCGCACCGACCTGCGCGAGGAAGCGCAGCGCATCGCGCTGCTGTTCGAGACGGCCGGCGACGAGGCGCAAGTGCGCGCGCGCCCGATCGCGTGGCAACCGACCGCGCACGGCTTCCGTTTCGACGTGAGCTCGCCCGACGGCTGGCGCACGCTGCGCGACGATCTGCTGCGCCCGCGCGACTGGGACGGTGGTGTGACGGGCGCCGACATCGACTATCCGGGCTCCGACACGCGCACGAATCGCGTCGTGTTCGGCACCGAGAGCATCGACACGCCGGTGCGCGTGACGCTGCATTCGGCCGTTGGCAGCGCGACGATCGTCGGCACCGGCAACGGCCGCTACGAGGTGCAATGACGATGCGTCGTCGCCTGCCCTTCCCCGTTTCTTCGTCGCGCCCCGCTTCCCCGACGGGACTTCCTGCAGGGCCGGGCACTTCCTGTGCAAACCGGCCTGCGTCGGGTTTCGTCGGCGCGCGCGCTCCAAGGGGACTCCCTGCGGGGCGCGGCTTCACGATGATCGAGGTGCTGGTCGCGCTCGCGATCATCGCGGTCGCGCTCGCCGCGTCGATCCGCGCGGTCGGCACGATGGCGACCAACGCATCCGATCTCCATCGCCGGCTGCTGGCCGGCTGGAGCGCCGACAATGCGCTCGCGCAGTTGCGGCTCACGCACGCGTGGCCGCAGATCGGCGAGCAGAGTTTCGACTGTTCGCAAGGCAACGTGCAGCTCGTCTGCACGCAGAGCGTGAGCGCCACGCCGAACCCCGTGTTCCGGCGCGTCCGGGTTTCGGTGAGCATGCCCGGGCGCGCCGGCGTGCTCGCGCAGATGGTGACGGTGGTCGCGAATGAAACCAGCCGTCCGCTCTGACGCGCCGATGCGACGCCCGCACGCGCGCCCCGCCCGGGGCTTCACGCTGATCGAGCTGATGATCGCGATCGCGATCCTCGCGGTGGTCGCCATCCTCGCGTGGCGCGGGCTCGACCAGGTCATGCGCGGCCGCGACAAGGTGGCGTCCGCGATGGAAGACGAGCGTGTCTTCGCGCAGATGTTCGACCAGATGCGCATCGACGCGCGGCTTGCCGCGACCGACGACGAGGCCGGCCAGCCGGCGATCGGCGTCGCCGGCAATACGCTGCAGATCGTTCGCGAATTCGACGTGCCGGGCGCCGCGCCGCGGCTGCAGGTGGTCCGCTACCGGATCGCCGGCGGGCGCGTCGTGCGCTATGCATCGCCGCCGATCGACGACGCGAACCGGCTGCAAGGCGTGCTGAAGGACAGCAGCGTCGAAGGCTGGACCTGGGTCGCGCTGATGGGGGGCGTCGGCGCGATCGATGCGAAGCTGTACGTGCCGCGCGTGGGCTGGACCACCAACCTGCAGACCGCCGACGACGCGCTCGCGCAGAACAACGATGCGCTCAAGGTGCCGCAGATCGGCAACGCGCCGCCGCAACGCGCGGTGACGGGGCTGCAGGTCAGCATCGGCGCGACGTCGCTGCGCGTGCCGGTCACGCGCGTGTTCCTCGTCGGGGAATGACGATGCGCGCGCGCCCTCTCCGTCCGCTCACCACCCACCGCGCCGCCGCGCGCACGCATGCACGCGGCCGCCAGCGTGGCGCCGCGATCATCACCGCGCTGCTCGTCGTCGCGCTGTCGGCGATCCTCGTCTCGGGGATGCTGTGGCGCCAGCAGGTGCAGATCCGCCGCATCGAGAACCAGCGCGTGATCGCGCAGGCGCAGTGGGTCGCGCGCGGCGCGCTCGACTGGACGCGGATGATCCTGCGCTCCGAAGGCGACACGGCGCCCGGCATCACGTATCTCGGCGGGATCTGGGGCGTACCGATCGCGAAGACGAAGCTGTCGGACTTCCTCGGCCGGATCGGCGCACCCAACGACAACGGCGGCGAAGACACCTATATCTCCGGCTCGATCGAGGACGCGCAGGCGAAGTTCAACCTGCGCAACCTCGTGTCGTCGCCGGCGCCCGGCGTGCTGCAGTTGAACGTCACGCAGCTCCAGGCCTTCCAGCGCCTGCTGACGACGCTCGGCTACGACGGCGCGTTCGCGAAGCGCATCGCGCTGCAGGTGCGCGCGGGCCTGCTGCATTCGGCGACGCGCTTCCAGATGCCGACGCTGCCCGGCGGCGGCAATGCGGCGACCGCGCCGGTACCCGGCGGCGACATGCAGACCGGCGGTTTCACCGACGATCCGGGGCTGTCCGGCGGCGATCGCGGGCCCGCGCCGCTGATGATGACGAGCGTCGACAGCCTGCTCGATGTCGAAGGCGTGACGCCCGAGATGGTCGCGCGGCTGCGCCCGTTCGTCACCGTGCTGCCGACCACGACGCCCGTGAACATGAACACCGCGCCGGCCGAGGTGGTCGCGGCGCTTGTGCCGGGGATGAGCGTGTCGTCCGCGCAGGCGCTCGTGTCGCGCCGCGAGACCGTGTTTTTCCGCAACGTCGGCGACGTGCAGCTCGCGCTGCGCGGCGCCGGTGCGCCGAACGTGACGACCGACGCGAGCCTCGTCGACGTCAATTCGAGTTATTTCATCGTGCATGGCCGGATCCAGCACGAACGCGCGGAGGTCGATCGCACCTCGCTCGTGTATCGTGATCCGACCACGCACTCGACGCGGGTCGTGCGTATCCGCGACCAGCTATAACGACGCCATTCGGGAGAGGAGCTCTTGTGAGCACGTTGATTGTTTCTTTGCCGCCGCGCGAGCCTGCCGTGCCGTTGCAGGAATGGCAGTGGCCCGAGCTGCCGTTCATGCTCGTCGACAAGGCCGGCCAGGTGCAGCGCGCGGGCCGCGCCGCGCTCTCGCTGCTGCCGCGCGCGAATGCGACGGTGCTGATCGTCGCCGCGCGCGACGTGCTGCTGCTGGCCGCGAAGGTGCCGCCGCTCAAGGGGCCGAAGCTGCGCCAGGCGCTGCCCAACATCGTCGAGGATCAGTTGATCCAGGATCCGCTCGGCTGCCACATCGCGCTCGATCCGGCCGTGCTCCCCGACGGGCGCCGCGTGCTGGCCGTCGTCGATCGCGCGTGGTTCCGCGCGATCTGCGACGCGTTCGCGGCGGCCGGCCACCGGCACCTGAGCGCGGTGCCCGCGACCCGCTGCCTGCCGGCGCCGCGCGCGTCGGCCGAAACGGCAATGGCCGCGCCGGCCGACGGTGAAGCGGCCCACGCTGCCGATGCC
>NZ_JAOTQT010000036.1:0-61005 GCF_025685725.1 Burkholderia sp. BKH01
GGAAAGCGGGAAAGCGGGAAAGCGGGAAAGCGGGAAAGCGGGAAAGCGGGAAAGCAGGAAAGCGGGAAAGCAGGAAAGCAGGAAAGCAGGGCGGCGCGCGATGTGCGCCGGCAAAGCGGAGGTCGGTGCGGGCGCGTCAGGCGTCCGTCACCCACGCGCCGAACCATTCGCTCGGGCGTGCGATCTCGTCCTGCGCGGCGACGAGTTCGAGTTCGTAGCGGCGCGCATCGTAGGTGGCCTTCACGACCGCGTGCACGGCTGCGAGCGTGTGCTCGAACGCGGCGCGCACGGAGTCGCCGCGCAGCCGGCGCGCAACGAAGATCGCGCTGGTGAGGTCGCCGACGCCGACCGGATGGCGCGGAAATGCGTACAGCGGACGCTGGCCGATCCATGCTTCGGTTTCGGTGACCGCGAGCATGTTGAAGCGGTCGGCCGGACTGTTGCGGTCGTGCAGGTGCTTGACGAGGATGATCTGCGGGCCGCGGCGGATCAGCGCGCGGCACGCGTCGACGGCTTCGGCGACGGTTTCGATGCGCCGCCCGACGAGCTTCTGCAGTTCGGTGTGGTTCGGCGACATGCCGTCCGCGAGCGCGGGGACTTCCTGGACCATGAATTCCTCGACGCCGGGCTCGGGCCGGATGCCGCCCGTCTGCCCCATCGCCGGATCGCAGAAGTACCACGCGTCTGGATTCATCGCCTTCACCGTGCGGACGATCTCGACTGCCGCGCGCGCCTGCGGCGGCGAACCGAGGAAGCCGGACAGCACGGCGTCGCAGCGCTTGAGCGCGCCGATCGCGGCGATCCCGTCGACGAGTTGCTCCATCTTCGCGGCATCGATCGCGCTGCCGGCCCAGTGGCCGTACTGCATGTGATTCGACAGCTGGACGGTATTGAGCGGCCAGACGTTGACGCCGAGGCGCTGCATCGGGAACACGGCCGCACTGTTGCCGGCATGGCCATAGATGACATGCGACTGAATGCTGAGGACGTTTTTCATGGGAACCCGCCTGCAGGCGTTTCAGGGTCACGTCACACGATACCCGAGTTCGTCGCGCGCGCGGAAGTCGCGCGGCCACCGAGTGTTGCGCGCCGTCGTCAGCCGACCGCGTAGAATCGCGGGGCGCGGCGCCGTCCGGCTGTCCGCGTGCGTTTCCAATCACCGTGACCGCCATGCTTTCGATTTGCAAGATGTTGTTCGTCGCGCGCGCCGTCCTGTTCGGTGCGGGCGTTGCCTTCGCGTGTGCGACCTCCGCCGCCGAAGCCGCCCCGGTGCCCGCCGGCAACGACGGGCCGGCGTATGGTCCGCGCCTGGAAGGCTTCCCGTACCCGGAACCCCTGCACCGCTACGCGTTCGTGTCGCAGCGTGAAACCCTCGAGATGATTTACATGGACGTGCAGCCGGCGCACCCGAACGGCCGCACCGTCGTGCTGCTGCACGGCAAGAACTTCTGCGCGGGGACCTGGGAAGACACGATCGGCGTGCTGAGCCGCGCCGGCTATCGCGTGATTGCGCCGGACCAGATCGGCTTCTGCAAATCGTCGAAACCGGATCGCTACCAGTACAGCTTCCAGCAGCTCGCGCGCAACACGCACGCGCTGCTGGAATCGATCGGCGTGAAATCGGCGACGGTCGTCGGCCACTCGACGGGCGGGATGCTCGCGATGCGCTATGCGCTGATGTATCCGAAGGCGACCGACCAGCTCGTGCTCGTGAACCCGATCGGGCTGGAGGACTGGAAGGCGCTCGGCGTGCCGCCGCTGTCGGTCGACTACTGGTATGCGCGCGAGCTGAAGACGACGGCCGAAGGCATCCGCCGCTACGAACAGTCGACGTACTACGCGGGCAAGTGGTCGCCGTCGTACGAGCGCTGGGTGCAGATGCTCGCCGGGATGTATCGCGGCGCCGGTCGCGACGCGGTCGCGTGGAACTCCGCGCTGATCTACGACATGATCCTCACCCAGCCGGTGGTCTACGAGCTCGGTGCGATCCGCGTGCCGACGCTGCTCATGATCGGCGACAAGGACACGACCGCGATCGGCAAGGACGTCGCGCCGCCCGACGTGCACGCGAAGCTCGGCCGCTATCCGGAACTCGCGAAGCGCACTCAGGCGGCGATCCCCGGCGCGCAGCTCGTCGAATTCCCGGCGCTCGGTCACGCACCGCAGATCCAGGACCCGGACGCATTCCACAAGGCGCTGCTCGACGCTCTGGAGGCCGCGCACCCGCAGTGATGCGGGGCGGGCCGCGCCCGCGCCGTCAGCGCGCCTCGCTCGCGAGCTCGTCGCGGATCCGTGCGGCCAGCTCGAACGAGCGCAGCCGCGCGGCGTGATCGTAGATCTGCGCGGTGACGATCAGTTCGTCTGCCCCCGTCTGCGCGATGCGGTCGCGCAGCTTGTCGCGCACGGTGTCGCGTGAGCCGACCGCCGCGAACGACAGCGAATGCGCGACGTTCGCGAGTTCGAGCTCGTTCGCTTCGAGCGCGTCGACGGGCGGCGGCAGCTTGCCCGGCGTGCCGCGCCGCAGGTTGATGAACTGCTGCTGCAGCGACGTGAACAGGCGCCGCGCTTCGTCGTCGGTATCGGCCGCGAACACGTTGACGCCGACCATCGCGTGCGGTTTCGGCCATGCGGCCGACGGCCGGTACTGTGCGCGGTAGATCTCGAGCGCGCGCATCAGGTAGTCCGGCGCGAAGTGCGACGCGAACGCGAACGGCAGCCCGAGCATCGCGGCGAGCTGCGCACTGAACAGGCTCGAACCGAGCAGCCATACGGGCACGTCGAGCCCCGCGCCGGGCACGGCGCGCACGCGCTGGCCGGGCACCGGCTCCGCGAAGTAGCGCAGCAGCTCGGCGACGTCGTCCGGAAACGAGTCGGCGCTGCCGATCAGGTCGCGGCGCAGCGCGCGCGACGTGGTCTGGTCGGTGCCGGGCGCGCGGCCGAGGCCGAGGTCGATGCGACCCGGATACAGCGACGCAAGCGTGCCGAACTGCTCGGCGATCACGAGCGGCGCGTGGTTCGGCAGCATGATGCCGCCCGACCCGACGCGGATCGTTTTCGTGGCGCCCGCGACATGGCCGATCACGACGGCGGTCGCCGCGCTCGCGATGCCGGGCATGTTGTGATGCTCGGCGAGCCAGTAGCGTTGATAGCCCCAGCGTTCCGCATGCTGCGCGAGATCGACGGTGTTGCGGAAAGCCTGCGAGGCGTCGGCGCCGGCCGGAATGGGGGCGAGATCAAGTACGGAAAACGGAGTCATCGGGCGGCCTTCGAAAGGGGAGCGTGGTGATGCGCTTACGCAACAAATGCCAAGGATTTTGCCAAAGGGTTCCGGAACGTGCTGGAGGCGCACCGATACCCATGCGCGTTACAGGGATGCAGGGTCGAATTCGATGATTGTTGCAAAAATCAATCCAATCATTGGTTAATTACCAATCTTTACGGCGATTGGATGTGAATCCGCATCGACCTACGAATTTGCACGAAATGTTTGATTTTCAAGGCTGCAATATGCCTGCAAAGTGCTTACGCTAACGTAAACGCGATTGCGCCCGAATGGTTCCCCGGCTGCACAGCTTTGCTGAAATTGCACCAGTCCGTTTCTCGTAGTGCCGAGCGCGGGGTGCCGCGGGCTGATAAAATCCGGCGCCTGCCCATGTTGTGCCGATGGTCGCCATTCGAGTCTTCCCGCATCCCCGTTCGGGCGTCGCGCGGAGATGCACCACGCGAAGCCGGGCATGGCCGTACCCGGAGAATGGGTCGAGCCTCCCCCATACACAGACGCTGCTGGAACAAGGAGTCGGGTCGTGCCCGCATTCGTCGCTGTCGGAATACCGCATCACGCTCAATCACGCGCAAGCGTTCGCCGTGGCGTTCAGGTCGCCGGGAGGCGTCGCGCATGACGCCAACCGCAACGCTGCTCGACTGGCTCCTGATCGCGTTCACGCTGGCCGCGGCCGGCTATGCGCTCGTCGCCGCGTTCGCGCCGCAGCCGCGTACGCCGCGCACCGCCGCGCGCGACGGCTACGAGCCGGTCAGCGTGCTCAAGCCGCTGTGCGGCGCGGAGCCGCACCTGTACGAAAACCTCGCGACTTTCTGCGAGCAGCGCCATCCGCGCCATGAAGTGCTGTTCGGCGTAGCGTCGGCGGCCGATCCGGCCATTGCGGTCGTCGAGCGGCTGCGCGCCGACTATCCCGAGTGCGACATCACGCTGGTGGTCGACTCGCGCGTGCACGGCAAGAACCTGAAGGTCAGCAACCTGATCAATCTCGCCGAGCGCGCGAAGTACGGCCGTATCGTGATCGCGGACAGCGACATCGCGGTGAAGCCCGATTATCTGGAGCGCGTGACGGCGCCGCTCGCGGACGTGTCGGTCGGCGTCGTCACGTGCTTGTATCATGCGCGCAGCGTCGGCGGGTTCTGGACGCGGATCGGCGCGCAGTTCGTCGACGCATGGTTCGCGCCGTCGGTGCGGATCACGCACCTCGGCCGCTCGAGCCGTTTCGGCTTCGGCGCGACGCTCGCGCTGACGCGCGACACGCTCGACCGGATCGGCGGCTTTCTCGCGCTGAAGGACGAGCTGGCCGACGATTTCTGGCTTGCCGAGCTGCCGCGCCGCCTCGGGCGGCGCACGGTGCTGTCGGAGGTCGAGGTCGCGACCGACGTGATCGAGCCGTCGTTCGGGCCGCTGTGGCACCGCGAGACGCGCTGGCTGCGTACGATCCGGTCGCTGAACCCGGCCGGCTTCGCGTTCCTGTTCATCACGTTTACCGCGCCGTGGCTCGCGATTGGCGCGGCGCTCGCGCTGCGTCTCGACGGAACCTTCGCCGGCACGCTGGCGGGCGGGGCGGCCGCCGTCGGCGCATTCGGGCGGCTCGTGCTGCATGCGCGCGGCGAGGACGGCTGGCGCGCGTTCTGGCGCGACCTGCCGCTCGTCGCGGTGCGCGACACGCTGCTCGCGCTCGAGTGGCTCGCGGCGGTGTTCGGCACGCACGTCGTGTGGCGCGGCGCAAGGATGACGGTCGTCGGCGGCGAACGCGCGACAGCGGCCGTGGAAGGGGTAGACGGCCGCTAGGGTCGCCCCGGACGAACCCGGCCCGAGGGCCGAGACGCGCTGTGCGGCGATGCCGCGCGGCGCGACATGACAGAGAGAGGCGGGCGCCGGCAGGGCGGCCCGCGGTTTTTTGACTGAATCGTTGAATCGAAACGAACTATGCAGGCTACCGGAGCATTCATGAAAACGCTGTTCTTGCAGGCCCCTTCGTATGACGGCTTCGACGGCGGAGCCGGCTCGCGCTATCAGGCGAAGCGCGAAATCCGTTCCTTCTGGTATCCGACGTGGCTCGCGCAGCCAGCCGCGCTCGTGCCGGGCAGCCGCGTCGTCGATGCGCCGGCCGACGGCCTGTCGGTCGAGGAGACGCTGAAGATCGCGAACGACTACGACCTCGTGATCATCCACACGAGCACGCCGTCGTTCCCGACCGACGCGATGTTCGCGCAGGATCTCAAGAAGATGAAGCCGTCGATGCTGGTCGGCATGGTGGGCGCGAAGGTGATGGTCGATCCGCACAACTCGCTCACGGCAAGCGAGGCAATCGACTTCGTGTGCCGCGAGGAATTCGACTACACCTGCAAGGAAATCGCCGAAGGCAAGCCGTTCCCCGAGATCAAGGGCTTGAGCTGGCGCGCGAAGGACGGCTCGATCGAGCACAACGAAGCGCGTCCGATCCTCGAGAACATGGACGAACTGCCGTTCGTCGCGCCCGTCTACAAGCGCGACCTGAAGATCGACAACTACTTCATCGGCTACCTGAACTACCCGTACGTGTCGATCTACACGGGCCGCGGCTGCAAGTCGCGCTGCACGTTCTGCCTGTGGCCGCAGACGGTCAGCGGCCATCGCTACCGCACGCGCTCGGTCGAGAACGTGCTCGCGGAAGCGAAGTGGATCCGCGACAACATGCCGGAAGTGAAGGAACTGATGTTCGACGACGACACCTTCACCGACGACCTGCCGCGCGCCGAAGCCATCGCCATCGGTCTGGGCAAGCTCGGCATGACGTGGTCGTGCAATGCGAAGGCGAACGTGCCGTACAAGACGCTCAAGGTCATGAAGGAAAACGGCCTGCGCCTGCTGCTGGTCGGCTTCGAATCCGGCGACGACCAGATCCTCGTGAACATCAAGAAGGGCGTGCGCACCGATTTCGCGCGCCGCTTCAGCGCGGACTGCAAGAAGCTCGGCATCAAGATCCACGGCACCTTCATTCTCGGCCTGCCGGGCGAGACGCAGGAAACCATCAAGAAGACGATCGAGTACGCGAAGGAAATCAATCCGCACACGATCCAGGTCTCGCTCGCCGCGCCGTACCCGGGCACGACGCTCTACAAGCAGGCCGTGGAAAACGGCTGGATGGAAGAGAACAAGACCATCAACCTGGTGAGCAAGGAAGGCGTGCAGCTCGCGGCGATCGGCTATGCGCACCTGTCGCGCGATGAGATCTATCATCACCTTGAGCAGTTCTATCGCGAGTTCTACTTCCGTCCGTCGAAGATCTGGGAGATCGTCCGCGAGATGCTGACCAGCTGGGACATGATGAAGCGCCGCCTGCGCGAGGGCGTCGAGTTCTTCCGCTTCCTGCGCGCGCACGAGGCCTGATTCGTGACGACGCAGCGGGCGGCGCGGGCGCTGATCTTCACCGCGGACGACTTCGGGCTGCACCCGCGCGTCAACGCGGCGGTCGAGCGTGCGCACCGCGACGGCGTGCTGAACGCCGCGAGCCTGATGGTCGGCGCGAGCGCCGCGCAGGATGCGATCGAACGCGCGCGGCGGCTGCCGTCGCTCGCGGTCGGCCTGCATCTCGTCCTCGCGGATGGGCCGGCCACGCTGCCCGCGCATGACATTCCCGCGCTCGTCGGCGCCGACGGGCGGTTCGGCGACGCGATGGCGAAGGACGGCTGTCGCTTCTTCTTCCTGCCGCACGTGCGTGCGCAACTGCGCCGCGAGATCCGCGCGCAGTTCGACGCGTTCGCGGCGAGCGGCCTGCCGCTCGACCACGTGAACGCGCACAAGCATTTCCATCTGCATCCAACCGTGCTGTCGATGATCATCGAGATCGGCCGCGACTACGGGCTGCGCGCGGTGCGGCTGCCGTACGAGACGAGCGCGCCCGCGCTGCTCAAGCCGTGGATCGCGCTCGTGCGCGCACGGCTCGACCGCGCGGGGCTTGCGCACAACGACTACGTGGTCGGAATCGAGCATACGGGCGCGATGGACGAGGCCGTGCTGCTCGACGCGCTCGCCACGCTGCCGCCGGGCGTCGGCGAGATCTACTGCCATCCGGCCGAGGCCGGCGACGGCCCGGTCACGCCGACGATGGCCGGATATCGTCCGGTGGACGAACTCGATGCGCTGCTGTCGCCGCGTGTCGCCGCCGCGCTGAAGGCGGCGGGCGTCGCGACCGGCGGCTTTGCCGACGTGTTCGGCCAGCGCGCGGCCCGGCGCGGTGCGCACACGCCGCGCGCACCGGGAGCGCAGCCGTCATGACCAAGTGGATCAAGTGGCTCGGCTGGCCGATCGGCATCGGCATCCTGCTCGCGCTGGGGCTGCACGAAGGTGTCGGCGACGTGTCGCAGATGCTCGCTCGCGCCGGTTACGCGCTGCTGTGGCTCGTGCCGTTCCATGCGCTGCCGCTGCTGCTCGATGCGTACGCATGGCACCTGCTGCTCGACCGGCGCAGCTCGCTGCCGTTCCTGTGGTGGATCGCGACCGTGCGCGAAGCCGTGAACCGGCTGCTGCCCGTGGTCGGGATCGGCGGCGAGCTGGTCGGCATCCGGCTCGCGCGCTGGCAGGTGCCCGACGCGAGCCGAGTGACGGCGTCGGTGATCGTCGAGGTGCTCGTGACGATCGTCGTCCAGTATGCGTTCGCGGCGCTCGGCCTCGTGCTGCTGCTTTCGACGACGGACAACATGGGCGGCGGCACGATCGGCCTCGCGCTGCTGCTGACGCTGCCGTTGCCCGTGCTCGGCGTCGTGCTGATGCGGCGCGGCGGCATCTTCCACGCGATCGAGCGTTTCGCGGGCCGCCTGCTCGGCGATTCGCACCGGCTGCTGCAGGGTGTCGACGGCCGCCGGCTCGACGCCGACATCGACGGGCTGATGTCGCGCACGGGCCTGCTGTTCAGCGCATTCTTCTGGCAACTGGCCGGCTACGTGCTCGGCGCGCTCGAAATCTACTGGGCGCTCGCGCTGCTCGGCCATCCGGTGTCGATCGGCGGTGCGATCGCGATCGAGGCGATGACGCAGGCCGTGCGGCATGCGGCGTTCATGGTGCCGGGCGGCCTCGGCGTGCAGGAGGCGACCGTCGTGCTGCTCGCGCAGATGTTCGGTGTCGACCGCGAGACCGCGCTGTCGCTCGCCCTGGTCAAGCGCGGCCGCGAGGTGCTGTTCGGCTGCCTCGCGCTCGGTTCGTGGCAACTCGCCGAACTCGTGCGCACGCGCCGCCGCATCGGCGCGCCGCCGGCCGTGCCGCGCGCGCCCCATCCGGCGAGCCGCGCGCCCGAATCCGAAACCGAAATCGAAACCGAAACGACGCATTGAACACGAGACGGGCCGCGCGCCCGTCTCGCGCTTTCGGCGTCGTGCGGGTATGCTTGCCGCGTGTTTTCTCGACGCGTATTTCTTCCGATGATTTTCCGTTTCCGGCTGCTTCCCTTGACGATGCTGGCCGCCGCGCTGGCGCTGACCGGCTGCGACGACAAGCAAGGTAACCTCGACGTGCAACGTATCAGGGACTTCTTCAACGCGATCAAGCCCGCGCCGCTGCTGTTGAAGGGGTTGAAGGTCGGCGAATCGACCGAGGCCGACGTGCGCGGCACGATGGGCAAGCCCGAGACCGAGCGCGAGTTCACCGACGGCTCGAAGCGTCTCGAGTATCCGCGCGGCCCGATGGGCAACCAGACGTGGTTCGTCGATCTCGATGCGAACGGCCGCTACACGGGCGCGACGCAGGTGCTGACCGCCGAGAATTTCGCGAAGGTGCGCCCCGGGATGAACGAGGACGAGGTGCGGCGCCTGCTCGGCAAGCCCGGCGACATCGCGCAGTATCCGCTGAAGCCCGAGACGGTCTGGAGCTGGCGCTGGCTCGAGGACGGCGTCAACACCGATGCGTTCTTCAATGTCCATTTCGGCCCGGACGGGCTTGTCTATACGACTTCGCGCTCCGATATCCTGAAGGGGCGGTGAGCCGGCCCGCGTTCGGCGCTATATCGAAAAAGCGACCGGAAAATTGCAAAAAGTCCGCTTCCCTGCGTGTCATCCGACTGTCAGGAAGCGGCTTTTTTCCTTTTGAAACAGCGGCGTAGGCCGGGTCGCAAACGGTGGGGCGGGTTGCTGCGATGCAGCAATCGCATGCAAGGTGATTTGAGACAATCAATTTCGCTTGCGACTATCCGCGTCAGCCCGGCGCGGGACAGGCATTCGCGTCGGCATCCATTCCAACTCTGGAGACGCGCGTGTTCCTTTACGGCTTTGGTCCTGTCCTATGGGCCGGCACCGTGCAGACCATCGAGCTGTCGGTGCTGTCGCTCGCCACTGCGGTGGCGCTGGGGCTGATCGGCGCGGTGGCGAAGCTGTCGCACAACCGGGTGCTGCGAGCGATCGCGACCGGTTATACGACGCTGATCCGCTCGGTGCCCGATCTTGTGCTGATGCTGCTGCTGTTCTACAGCATCCAGATCTGGCTGAACCAGTTCACCGACCTCGTCGGCTGGAACCAGATCGACATCGATCCGTTCTTGGCCGGCGTGCTGACGCTCGGCTTCATCTACGGCGCGTACTTCACCGAGACGTTTCGCGGTGCGTTCCTGTCGGTGCCGCGCGGCCAGCTCGAAGCCGGTGCCGCGTACGGGATGAGCGGCGCGCGCGTGTTCGCGCGGATCATGTTTCCGCAGATGATGCGCTTCGCGCTGCCCGGGATCGGGAACAACTGGCAGGTGCTCGTGAAGGCGACCGCGCTGGTGTCGATCATCGGTCTCGCGGACGTCGTGAAGGCCGCGCAGGACGCCGGCAAGAGCACGTTCAACATGTTCTTCTTCATCCTCGTCGCGGCGCTGATCTACCTCGCGATCACGACCGTTTCCAACCTCGTGCTGATCCAGCTCGAGAAGCGTTATTCCATGGGCGTGCGGCACGCAGAACTATGATCGAGATCCTCCAGGAATTCGGCAAGGCGTTCCTTTTCTGGGACGGCCAGCGCCTCTCCGGCCTTGCGGTGACGCTGTGGCTGCTCGTCGCGTCGATTTCGCTCGGCTTCGTGTGCGCGGTGCCGCTCGCGGTCGCGCGCGTGTCGAAGAAGAAGTGGGTGTCGATGCCCGTGCGGTTCTACACGTATGTGTTCCGCGGCACGCCGCTCTACGTGCAGTTGCTGCTGATGTACACGGGCATGTACAGCCTCGAGTTCGTGCGTTCGCATTCGCTGCTCGACGCGTTCTTCCGCAGCGGCTTCAACTGCGCGATTCTCGCGTTCGCGCTGAACACCTGCGCGTATACGACCGAGATCTTCGCGGGGGCGATCCGTGCGATTCCGCACGGCGAGGTCGAGGCTGCGCGGGCGTATGGGATGACGCCGTTCACGATGTACCGCCGCGTGATCCTGCCGTCGGCGCTGCGTCGCGCGCTGCCGCTGTACAGCAACGAGGTGATCCTGATGCTGCACGCGACGACCGTCGCGTTCACGGCGACCGTGCCCGACATCCTGAAGGTCGCGCGCGATGCGAATTCCGCGACCTACATGGCGTTCCAGTCGTTCGGAATCGCCGCGCTGATCTATCTTGCGGTATCGTTCGCACTCGTCGCGGCGTTTCGCCGCGCCGAGCGCCACTGGCTTGCGTATCTCGCGGCCGCCCGTCATTGAATTCACTTCGAGGAGAGCCAGTTGGCCGAGATCACTCAAACGAGCGCTGCCACCAAGCTTGCGGCGCTCGACATCCACAAGCGCTATGGCGACAACGAGGTGCTCAAGGGCGTGTCGCTGAACGCGAAGGCCGGTGACGTCATCAGCATCATCGGCGCGAGCGGCTCGGGCAAGAGCACGTTCCTGCGCTGCATCAATTTCCTCGAACGGCCGAATGCGGGGCAGATCGTCGTAGACGGCGAGACCGTCCGCACGAAGACCGACCGCGCCGGTGCACTCGAAGTCGCCGATCACAAGCAGCTTCAGCGTATCCGCACGAAGCTCGCGATGGTGTTCCAGCACTTCAATCTGTGGGCGCACATGAACGTGCTCGAGAACGTGATGGAAGCGCCCGTGCACGTGCTAGGCATTTCGAAGAAGGAAGCCGAGGAACGTGCGCGCGAATACCTGGAGAAGGTCGGCCTCGCGCCGCGCGTCGAGAAGCAGTATCCGTCGCACCTGTCGGGCGGCCAGCAGCAGCGCGTCGCGATTGCGCGCGCGCTTGCCATGCATCCGGACGTGATGTTGTTCGACGAGCCGACCTCGGCGCTCGACCCGGAGCTGGTGGGCGAAGTGCTGAAGGTGATGCAGAAGCTTGCCGAGGAAGGCCGCACGATGATCGTCGTCACGCACGAGATGGGTTTCGCGCGCAACGTATCGAACCACGTGATGTTCCTGCATCAGGGGCGGACCGAGGAAGAGGGCGATCCGAAGGAGGTGCTGGTGCGCCCGCAGAGCGAGCGGCTCAAGCAGTTCCTGTCGGGCAGTCTCAAGTAACGCGACAGGGCGGGTTTCATACGTGGTACCGGTGTCTCGTCCCGCAGGCGCCACCCGCACGACGCAGGTGGCGATCGTTGCATTGCCGCCCGTGTCGATGTCGGGCGTGGGCCCGATCGTCGATGCGCTGAATCTTGCGAACGAGATCGACGGCCGGCTGCTGTATCGCTGGCAGGTATGTTCGTGGGACGGGCGGCCCGTGCCGCTCGCGGGCGGTGCGCAATGGCATGCCGATGCGGCGTTCAACGATGCGATCGCGTGCGACTGGCTGATCGTCGTGACCGAGCGGTTTCAGCAGTTTGCCGACTATCGGCTGTTTCTCGCGAGTCTCGCGCGCGTCGGGCAGCGTACGCCGCTCGTTACCGGCATTCATCACGGCGTGTGGTGGCTGGCGATGGCCGGGCAGCTTTCCGGTTATCGCGTGAGCGTGAACTGGGAGACGTATCAGCAGTTTGCCGAGCAGTTCGAGCGGTCGATCGTCACGCAGCAGATCTTCGAGATCGATCGGGACCGCGCGACGTGCGCGGGCGGGCAGGCCACCGTGGATTTCATGCTGGCCATGATTGGCCGGGAACATGGGCCCGATCTCGGCGAGCGGATTGCCGATGCGCTTGGTGCAGGGACGTTGAGGAGTGGCGAGGAACGCCAGCGGATTCCTTTTGTTACCGCGCCAGGCGAGCGGCATCCGCGGTTGAATGATGCTTTGCAGTTGATGGAAGCCAATGTCGAGGATCCTTTGACTACCGATGAGATCGCCGAGCTCGTCGGTGTGTCGAGGCGGCAGCTCGAGCGGCTCTTTCGGCAGTATCTCGGCGCGATGCCCTCGAAGTATTACCTCAATTTGCGGCTGCTCAAGGCAAGGACGCAGTTGCAGCGCACGAGCAAATCGGTCGTGCAGGTCAGTCTCGCCTGTGGGTTTTCTTCTGCTGCGCATTTTTCCAATGCTTATCGGGAGCGGTTCGGCGTGACGCCACGCGAGGACCGGCGAGCGTGGCTCGAGAAGCAGACCGGGAGTGAGCCTCGCGGGGGGGCGTTGGTCGAGCGAGGGGGGAAGGATTGATTCGTGGTTTGCTTGCCGTTTGGCGTGAAGCACCTGTGATGTTATCGGTCTATTAGCGTCGCCCCTGCGCGGGGCGGCGGTTACTTTTCTTTGTCTTGCCAAAGAAAAGTAACCAAAAGAAAGGCGCTGGGAGAACGCATGACTTCCCGGTGCCGTGGCCATCAGAGTGGCCCTCGCCTAAGTGTCCGCGCCAGTCAGGAGACCGGAGTGGTTCGAGCAATGGTTCCGACACCACTCACCACCCAACAGAGCGGTATACCGCCCGCCAGCTCCATCCTCGCTTCGCTCGGCTGCAAGGTGCTTCAAGTCGCTTGGCTGGCGCTCGATGTACTTTCACCCGCAACGCATCGCCGGGTCGGGCATTCTCACTATTCACATCTTCGTGCGACCAGGCCGGTTGCCAGCTACGAGCGCTGGCTCCACTGCCCTATGCGGGCGCGAGTTTCGGTGTTCGTTGAGTGCGTCCCTCATTTTCTGCAACGAGAGGTGCGGGCCGCGTGCGTATCGGGTTTGGGGTGGTATTCCGATTGTGCTGCTTGAGGGATGTGTACCTGTCGGCCGAGCGAAGCGAGGGCGGAGCTAGCGGATGGTATACCGCTCTGTTGGGTGGTGAGTGGCGTCAGAACCATTGCTCGAACCACTCCGGTCTCCTGACTGGCGCGGACACTTAGGCGAGGGCCACTCTGATGGCCACGGCACCGGGAAGTCATGCGTTCTCCCAGCGCCTTTCTTTTGGTTACTTTTCTTTGGCAAGACAAAGAAAAGTAACCGCCGCCCCGCGCAGGGGCGACGCTAATAGACCGACACGATCACAGGTGCTTCACGCCAAACCGCAGACCGCCCCTCAAAAAAACCCAAAAAAACCAGACACCAAATCACGAAGCCCCCCGCCCGGAGGGCAAAATAAAGCGAACTATCCGCTTCCGATAGAACCCGTCGCAATTCCGCAAGACGCTTGCGTCACCCTTACCTAAACTTGATCCTGTTGAACCCTCTTACGAAACCGAAAGGAACGACCATGACGACCTCGACCGTGAACCGCCAGACATTCGACGAAGTGATGGTGCCGGTATTTTCCCCCGCCCCGTTCGTGCCGGATCGCGCAGAGGGCTCCCGCGTGTGGGACACGGCCGGCCGCGAGTACGTGGATTTCGCATGCGGCATCGCTGTGACGTCGCTCGGCCACGGCCACCCGGAACTGCTGAAGGTCCTGGACGAACAGGGCCGCAAGCTCTGGCACATCGGCAACGGCTACACGAACGAGCCGGTGCTGCGCCTCGCGAAGCGACTCGAATCGCTGACCTTCGCCGATCGCGCATTCTTCGCGAACTCGGGCGCGGAAGCGAACGAAGCCGCACTGAAGCTCGCACGCCGCGTCGCGTTCGATCGCCACGGCGCCGACAAATTCGAAATCATCTCGTTCGTGCAGTCGTTCCACGGCCGCACGTTCTTCACGGTCAGCGTCGGCGGCCAGCCGAAGTACTCGGAAGGCTTCGGCCCCGTGCCGGCCGGCATCAAGCACCTGCCGTACAACGACATCGAAGCCGCGAAGGCGGCGATCGGCCCGCAAACCTGCGCGGTGATCGTCGAGCCCGTGCAGGGCGAAGGCGGCGTGATCCCGGCCGATCCGGCCTTCCTGAAGGCACTGCGCGAAGCCTGTGACGCCAACAACGCACTGCTGATTTTCGACGAAGTGCAAACGGGGGTCGGTCGCACCGGCCAGTTCTATGCATACATGGACACGGGCGTCACGCCGGACATCCTGACGACCGCGAAGGCGCTCGGCAACGGCTTCCCGATCGGCGCGATGCTGACGACGAACGAACTGGCCGCGCACTTCAAGGTCGGCGTGCACGGCACAACGTACGGCGGCAACCCGCTCGCATCGGCGATTGCCGACAAGGTCGTCGAACTGATCGGCGACCCGGCACTGCTCGAAGGCGTGCGCGAACGCAGCGTGCGCCTGAAGGGCGCGCTCGAACGCATCAACGCGCGCTTCGGCATCTTCAAGGACATCCGCGGCAAGGGCCTGCTCGTCGGCGCGGAACTCACCGCCGCGTTCGACGGCCGCGCGAAGGACTTCGTCAACGCGGCAGCCGAGAACGGCCTGATCATGCTGATCGCCGGCCCGAACGTGCTGCGTTTCGTCCCGTCGCTGGTGATCCCGTTCGACCTGCTCGACGAAGGCGTCAAGCGCTTCGAGAAGGCGGTCGAGCAAGTGCTCGCCGCACAGGAAGCCACCGCGCGCTGATCGGCGCACCCATCGCAGACAGGAACGACGATGCTATTTGTTCGCCCCGGCAAACTCACGGATCTCGATGCGCTCGCGCACATGGCGCGCACCGCGCAGCCGGTCCTGCACTCGCTGCCGCACGACCGCGCGGCGCTGGAAGCGCGCGTGGCGCTCTCCGAGGATTCGTTTCGCGCGGACGTCGACTTCGCCGGCGAGGAGTTCTACCTCTTCGTGCTCGAGGATTCGTCGACGGGCAAGCTGCTCGGCACGGCGAGCATCGTGGCCGCGGCCGGCTACTCGGAGCCGTTCTACGCGTTCCGCAACGACGCACTGATCCACGCGTCGCGCGAGCTGCACGTGAACCGCAAGATCCACGCGCTCACGATGTCGCACGAGCTGACCGGCAAGAGCCGGCTCGCCGGCTTCTACGTCGATCCGTCGCTACGCGGCGATGCGGCCGCGCACCTGATCTCGCGCGCCCGGATGATGTACATCGCCGCGAACCGCCGCCGCTTCACACCCGAAGTGTTCACGCTGCTGCTCGGCGTGAGCGACGGCAACGGTGCGTCGCCGTTCTGGGAAGCGGTGGGCCGCAAGTTCTTCGGCCGCGACTTCACCGACGTCGACATCGCGTCGGGCGGCCGCAGCCGAACGTTCATCGCGGAAGTGATGCCGGCCTATCCGATCTACGTGCCGCTGCTGCCGGAAGCCGCGCAGCGCGTGCTCGGCGAGCCGAACGAGACGGCGCTGCTCGCGTACGACATCCATCTCGAGGAAGGCTTCGAACCCGACCGCTTCGTCGACATCTTCGACGCGGGCCCGGTGCTGACCGCGCAGGTCGATCGCACCGCATGCGTGAAGCACGGCACGGAGCGCGTCGTGCGCGAGGCCGCGCACCAGCAGGGCGACGTCGCGTACATGGTGTCGACGGGCAGCGGCGAATCGTTCCGCTGCGTGCTGACCGACCTGCCGGGCGATACCGGTGACGCGCCGCTGGCCGGCGACGTGCGCGCGGCGCTCGGTGTGAAGGATGGCGATGTCGTGCGCTGCGTGCCGCTGCACCGCCGCGACGATGAAGATTTGAAGGGAGACGCAGCATGATCGTTGTTCGGGTCGTACAAACGGGCGACGTCGATGCGCTCGTGTCGCTCGCGAAGGAAACCGGGCCGGGCCTGACCACGTTCAAGCCCGACCGCGACGCGCTCGCCGCGCGCATCGAGCGCACGCGCCGCACGCTGGCGGGCGAGGCCGCGCCCGGCGAGGCCGGCTACTTCTTCGTGATGGAAGACTCGAAGACGGGTGACATCGCAGGCGTGTGCGGGATCGAATCGCAGGTCGGCCTCGAGCAGCCGTTCTACAACTATCGCGTGAGCACGGTCGTGCACGCGAGCCAGGAGCTCGGCGTGTGGACGCGGATGTCCGCGCTGAACATCTCGCACGACCTGACGGGTTATGCGGAAGTGTGTTCGCTGTTCCTGAGCCCGCGCTATCGCACGGGCGGCGTCGGCGGCCTGCTGTCGCGCTCGCGCTTCATGTTCATCGCGCAGTTCCGCGAGCGTTTCCCGGAACGCATCTGCGCGGAACTACGCGGCCACTTCGACGAAGACGGCACGTCGCCGTTCTGGCGCGCAGTCGGTTCGCACTTCTACCAGATCGATTTCAACGCGGCCGACTACCTGAGCTCGCATGGGCGCAAGTCGTTCCTCGCGGAACTGATGCCGCGCTATCCGGTGTATGTCGACCTGCTGCCGCAGGACGCGCAGGATGCGGTCGGCCTCACGCACCGCGACACGCTGCCGGCCCGCAAGATGCTCGAGGCGGAAGGTCTGCGCTACCAGAATCACGTCGACATCTTCGACGCGGGCCCCGTGCTCGAATGCCACGTGAACGACCTGCGCACGGTGCGCGAGAGCGTCGTCGTGCCGGTCGCGATCGGCGTGCCCGGCGTGCGCGACGACGCACCCAGGTCGCTCGTATCGAATACGTCGCTCACCGATTTCCGCGTCGGCGTCGCGCCGGGCGTGGTCGAGAACGGCGCGTTCGTGCTGTCGGCCGACGATGCCGTCGCGCTCGACGTGAAGGCCGGCGATCCGGTCCGCGTGCTGCCGCTCAAAGTCAAACAGGGATAAACGAATCATGACGGAACTCTTCATCGACGGCGCCTGGGTCGCAGGCTCGGGCCCCGTCTTCGCTTCGCGCAACCCGGGCACCGACGAGATCGCATGGCAGGGCGACAGCGCGTCGGCGGCCGACGTCGACCGCGCGGTCGCGAGCGCGCGCCGCGCGTTCGCCGGCTGGTCGGCGCTCGACTTCGAGTCGCGCTGCGCGATCGTGAAGCGCTTCGCGGCATTGCTCAACGAACGCAAGGAAGCGATCGCGACCGCGATCGGCCGCGAGACGGGCAAGCCGCTGTGGGAAGCGCGCACCGAAGTCGCGTCGATGGCCGCGAAGGTCGGCATCTCGATCCAGGCCTACCAGGAACGCACGGGCGAGAAGCGCCAGGACATGGCCGACGGCGTCGCGGTGCTGCGCCACCGCCCGCACGGCGTCGTCGCGGTGTTCGGCCCGTACAACTTTCCCGGCCACTTGCCGAACGGCCATATCGTGCCCGCGCTGATCGCCGGCAACACGGTCGTGTTCAAGCCGTCCGAGCTTGCACCGGGCGTCGCACGCGCGACGGTCGAGGTGTGGAAGGAAGCCGGGCTGCCGGACGGCGTGCTGAACCTCGTGCAGGGCGAGAAGGACACGGGCATCACGCTCGCGAACCATCGGCAGATCGACGGGCTGTTCTTCACGGGCAGCTCGGATACCGGCACGCTGCTGCACCGGCAGTTCGGCGGCCGTCCGGAGATCGTGCTCGCGCTCGAGATGGGCGGCAACAACCCGCTCGTGATCGGCGAAGTCGAGGACA
The DNA here is from genome assembly GCF_025685725.1 of Burkholderia sp. BKH01. NCBI lineage: Bacteria > Pseudomonadati > Pseudomonadota > Betaproteobacteria > Burkholderiales > Burkholderiaceae > Burkholderia > Burkholderia sp. BKH01. The sequence continues at coordinate 17,927 of NZ_JAOTQT010000036.1, forward strand.
TCGACGCGGCCGTACATCACACGATCCAGTCGGCGTTCCTGTCGGCCGGCCAGCGCTGCACGTGCGCGCGCCGCATCTTCGTGCCGCAGGGTGCGTTCGGCGACCGCTTCCTCGCGCGCTTCGCCGACGTCACGTCGAAGATCACGGCCGACGTGTTCGACGCCGATCCGCAGCCGTTCATGGGTGCGGTGATCTCGGCACGCGCGGCGGCAAAGCTGGTCGACGCGCAGTCGCGCCTGATCGAGCAGGGCGCGAAGCCGATCGTCGCGATGACGCAGCGCGATCCGCGCCTCGGTTTCGTGAACGCGGCGATCGTCGACGTGACGGGCGTGGCGAACCTGCCCGACGAAGAACATTTCGGCCCGCTCGCGCAGGTCGTCCGCTACGCGACGTTCGACGAAGCGATCGAGCGCGCGAACGACACGGCGTTCGGCCTGTCCGCCGGCCTGCTCGCGGACGACGCGCGTGCTTGGGAGCACTTTCGCCGCACGATCCGCGCCGGGATCGTCAACTGGAACCGGCCGACCAACGGCGCATCGTCCGCCGCGCCGTTCGGCGGCACGGGCCGCTCGGGCAACCATCGCCCGAGCGCGTACTACGCGGCCGACTATTGCGCGTATCCGATGGCGTCGGTGGAAAGCACGCAACTGACCTTGCCCGCGAGCCTGTCGCCGGGCCTGCATTTCTGATCGAGGGAACGACGATGAACGCACAAGAAGCCAATTTCGACGGGCTCGTCGGCCCGACCCACAACTACGCCGGGCTGTCGTTCGGCAACGTGGCGTCGCTCAACAACGAGAAGTCGGCCGCGAACCCGAAGGCCGCCGCGAAGCAGGGGCTGCGCAAGATGAAGCAGCTCGCGGATCTCGGTTTCGCGCAGGGCGTGCTGCCGCCGCAGGAGCGGCCGTCGCTGCGCCTGCTGCGCGAGCTCGGCTTCTCGGGCAAGGACGCGGACGTGATCGCGAAGGCGGCGAAGCAGGCGCCCGAGCTGCTCGCCGCGGCGAGTTCGGCGTCGGCGATGTGGACCGCGAACGCGGCCACGGTCAGCCCGTCGGCCGACACGAGCGACGGCCGTGTGCACTTCACGCCGGCGAACCTGTGCAGCAAGCTGCATCGCGCGATCGAGCACGACGCGACGCGCCGCACGCTGTCGACGCTGTTCGCCGATCCCGCGCACTTCGCAGTGCACGAAGCGCTGACGGGTACGCCGGCGCTCGGCGACGAAGGCGCGGCGAACCACACGCGCTTTTGCACCGAATACGGCAAGCCGGGCATCGAGTTCTTCGTATACGGCCGTGCGGAATACCGCCGCGGCCCCGAGCCGAAGCGCTTCCCGGCACGCCAGACGTTCGAGGCGAGCCGCGCGGTCGCGCATCGCCACGGGCTCGCCGAAGAGGCGACGGTCTATGCGCAGCAGGATCCGGACGTGATCGACGCGGGTGTGTTCCACAACGACGTGATCTCGGTCGGCAACCGCGACACGCTGTTCACGCACGAGCGCGCGTTCGTCAACAAGCAGGCGATCTACGACACGCTGACCGCCGCGCTCGACGCCCGTGGTGCGCGCCTGAACGTGATCGAGGTGCCCGATGCGGCCGTGAGCGTGAACGACGCGGTGACGTCGTATCTGTTCAACAGCCAGCTGCTGTCGCGCGCGGACGGCTCGCAAGTGCTCGTCGTGCCGCAGGAATGCCGCGAGAACGCGAACGTCGCGGCGTATCTCGACCGTCTCGCGGCCGGCACCGGCCCGATCCACGACGTGCTCGTGTTCGACCTGCGCGAAAGCATGAAGAACGGCGGCGGCCCCGCGTGCCTGCGCCTGCGCGTCGTGCTGAACGAAGCGGAGCGCGCGGCCGTCACGTCGAACGTGTGGATCAACGACACGCTGTTCGCGTCGCTCGATGCGTGGATCGACAAGCACTATCGCGATCGCCTCGCACCGGAAGACCTCGCCGATCCGGCGCTGCTCGACGAATCGCGCACGGCGCTCGACGAGCTCACGCAGATCCTGCGCGTCGGTTCGCTGTATGACTTCCAGCGCTGAGGTACCGATGTCCGCCGCCGCGTCGCTCGACGACTTTCTCGCGTTCACGCTGGCCGGCGGCGCGCCGGCCGTGACCGACGGCGCCTGCGCGGGCGGGGCAGTGCGCTGGCAATGGCTCGGCGACGGGCTGCTCGCGCTCGAACCGGCCTCGGCTGACGGCGCGGCGCGCGCGAGCGTGCTCGTGTCGGCCGGCGTGCACGGCGACGAGACGGCGCCGATCGAACTGCTGTCGATGCTCGTGCGCGATCTCGCATCGGGCGCGCTGCCGCTCGCGTGCCGGCTGCTGGTCGTGCTCGGCAACGTGCCGGCGATGCGTGCCGGCGAGCGTTATCTCGACGACGACCTGAACCGCCTGTTCAGCGGTCGTCACGCGCAGGTGCCCGCGAGCCGCGAGGCACCGCGCGCCGTGCAGCTCGAAGCGGCCGCTGCCGCGTTCTTCGCGGCGGCGCCGGCGGGCGGCGTGCGTTGGCACATCGACATGCATACGGCGATCCGCGCGTCGGTATTCGAGCAGTTCGCGCTGCTGCCGCATACGGGCACGCCGCCGACGCGCGCGATGGTCGAATGGCTGGGCGACGCGCGCATCGCGGCCGTGCTGCTGCATACGGCGAAGGGCAATACGTATTCGCATTTCACGGCCGAGCACTGCGGCGCGCTCGCCTGCACGCTCGAGCTCGGCAAGGTGCGGCCGTTCGGCCAGAACGACCTGACCCGCTTCGCGCCGGCCGACCTGGCGGTGCGTCGACTCGTATCGGGTGTGCGGGGCGGCGCAGGGGCCGCGTTGCCGCGCGTATTCACCGTGATCGACCAGATCACGAAGCAGAGCGACGCGCTCGAGCTGTTCGTCGCGGCCGACGTCGCGAATTTCACCGCGTTCGCGCGCGGCACGGTGCTCGCGCAGGACGGCGACTACCGCTACACGGTGACGCACGACGAGGAACGGATCGTGTTTCCGAACCCGACCGTGAGGCCGGGCCTGCGCGCGGGCCTGCTCGTCGTCGACACGACGCGCGAGACGATCGCGGCGCTCGTCTGAGCGCGTGCCCCGACCGATTGCGCGGCCGCGCCGGCATGCGGCCCGCGCCTGACAAGCAAGCTGACGGTATCCCGTCGTCGCCTGCATGCCGGGAGCGGACGGCGGGCGGCCCCCGGCCTTGCATATTTGCGACATCGTCTTGCAAGTTCGGCGGCCGGCCCGGCCGGCGCCGTGCACGCACCGCAGCATCGCGCGCCGACCGCCGCTTTGCCATACCGGGCCGCACGGATTGGTACAATCGCGGCCTTGCGGCTGTTGCGTCGCATCACGGCGCGGCATCGACATTGTCGCGGCCATCTGGCCCTGCAATGATGCAGGCGCCCGTAGTTCCGGAACATTCGAGTATCGAGGAGAGCACCTGATGAAGTTGGATTGGCGTAAAGTGGCCGCGCATGCGGTGGTGGCGGCATCGGCCGTGGCGGCAGGCAGCGCGTTTGCCGCGGATCAGAAGGAGATCCGGTTCGGCGTCGAGGCCTCGTACGCACCGTTCGAATACAAGACGCCCGACGGCAAGCTGACCGGCTTCGACATCGATATCGGCAACGCGGTGTGCGCGAAGCTGAAGACGAAGTGCGTGTGGGTCGAGAACGACTTCGACGGCTTGATTCCCGCGCTGCAGGCGCGCAAGTTCGACGCGATCAACTCGGACATGACGATCACCGACCAGCGCAAGCACGCGATCGCGTTCACCGATCCGATCTACACGATTCCGAACCAGCTGATCGCGAAGCAGGGCAGCGGTCTGCTGCCGACCCCGCAATCGCTGAAGGGCAAGCGCGTCGGCGTGCTGCAGGGCACGATCCAGGAAGCGTACGCGAAGAAGAAGTGGGCGCCGGCCGGCGTCGAGGTCGTGCCGTACCAGACGCAGGACCTGGCGTATGCCGACCTGAAGTCGGGCCGCCTCGACGCGACGTTCCAGGATTCGGAAGCCGGTTCGAAGGGCTTCCTGACGAAGCCGCAGGGCCAGGGCTTCGGGTTCGCGGGCGGCACGGTCAGCGACACCGAGATCCTCGGCTCGGGCGTCGGCTTCGGCCTGCGCAAGAACGACGCGGCGCTGAAGACCGCGCTCGATCAGGCGCTGAAGGAACTGAAGGCCGACGGCACGATCGACAATCTCGCGAAGAAGTACTTCAGCGTGCCCGTGACGCTCAAGTAAGCGTTTCGTTCGATCGCACGATGCAAGCAAGCCGGCCGCTCATGCGGCCGGTTTGCTTTTGGAGGCGGGAAACGGCGGGGGGCCGGCGGGCCGGCCCCCGTGCTATGCGGGGAAGAACCGGCCCAGTTCGCGCGCGAGTTCGTTCAGCACGCTCATCTCCTGCTGCGTGATCTTGCGCGCGGGCTGCGCACCGGCCCAGTCGCCGTACAGCAGCGCGACGGTCGTCGTGCCGACGCGCACGGGCAGCAGCACGAACGCGCGCGTGTCGTCGAGCGCGTCCAGATACCACGCGGGCAGGCGCTTGAGCATCTTCGGGTCCTGCGCCTGCTCGATGAAGATGCCGACCGAATTCGTGATCGCGAGATGAAACACGTCCGGCTCGAAGCGTTCGTCGAAGCGCAGCCGGTCGAGCGCCGTATCGACGCCGGGGCCGAAGCCGAGGCGTGCGGCGAACGTGCCGTCGTCGTGACGCACGAAGATCACGGTACGCGTGAACGCGAGGCCGGCCAGCAGGCTTTCCGACGCGAGCGCGAGCACCTGCGTCAGCACATGCTCGGACGGCAGCGCCCGCAGGTCCGCGAGGCCCGCTTCGATGCATGCCTCGGGCTCGGCCTGCGCGCGCGCGATCGCATCGGCGTTCGCGCGCAGCTCGACGATCTCGCGCATCACGGTGTCGCTCGCTTCCTCGCGCGCGAGCCGGTCGGCGATCTCGACGAGCGCGTCGGACTCCATGTCGAGCTCCGCGCCGTAGTGCTGCGCGAGCGTTGCAATGCGCGCGTCGCGCTGCGGGCTCGCGGGCATCGCCAGCGCGCTCGCGACGTCGGTCGAGCAGCGGCTCACCGCGCGCAGCCAGCGTACGCGGTCGGCCGGGCCGTCGTCGGCCGCATGGCCCGCGTTGCAGTCGTCGTATTCGTCGTCGAACGCGTCGGCGCGGGCCGCGTGGCTGTCTTCGTTGGCCATGCCCGCGCGGATCACGTCGGGCAGCCGCCAGCGCGCGGCCGCTTCGAGCCCGATCTCGTCGAAGCCGACGCCGAGCACGTCGACGCACGCGGCCGCTTCGTCGCCGTTCAGCTCGGCCGCGCGCCGGCGGATCCGGTCCCATTCGCTGTCGAGATAGCAGACCACCAGCAGCTTGCCGACCTGGCGCATCAGCGTGCAGACGACGGCTTCCTCGCCCCCGCGCAACTCGGCGTGCTCGGTCAGCTTGCGTGCGACGCAGCCCGACAGCAGCGCGCGATTCAGTTCGAGCTTCGCGTCGATGCGTCGCGGCGTGCTGTGGTGGAAATGGTCGACGAGCTTCAGCCCGACGACCAGATGGCCGACCGCGTCGAGGCCGAGCACCATCAGTGCGCGGGTGACGGTCGTGATGTTGCCGCCGAACGCCATGTACATCGCGGAATTCGCGAGCCGCAGCACTTTCTGCGTGAGCGCGAAATCCGACAGCACGACGCGCACGAGCGCGGTGAAGTCGAGATCGTCGTTCTTCATCGCGGCCATCGTCGCGCGCAGCGATTCCGACAGCAGCGGGAAGTCGCCCCGTTCGTTCATCCGGGCCCACAGCTTGTCGAGCAACGCGGTGCGGGGCAGGTATTCGGTCGTTGACATACGGATCTGTCCGGTTCGCCGCGCGCGTCAGGCGGCAGCGTGCAGGTGCAGTTGCTGCGCCTCGAAGCGCCGTGCGAGCTCCTCGGACGGCAGCGCCTGACAGACGAGCCAGCCCTGGATGTGATTGCAGCCCATCTCCGTCAGCAGTTCGCGCTGCGCCTCGGTCTCGACGCCTTCGGCGACGAGCTCGAGATCGAGCGTCTGCGCGAGGCCGACCACTGCCGACACGATCGCGCGGTCGTTGCGCGACGTCAGCAGGTTCTCGACGAAGCTGCGGTCGATCTTCAGCTTCGCGAGCGGGAAGCGCTGCAGGTACGCGAGGCTCGAATAGCCGGTACCGAAATCGTCGATCGCGAAACGGATGCCGAGATCGGTCAGCTCCTCGAGCAGCCCCTTCGCGTGCGCGGGATCGTGCATCAGCAGGCTTTCGGTGATTTCGAGCACGATGCGGCGCGGGTCGATGCCCGTCAGCGCGATCGCCTCGCGCACGCTCTGCGTGAAGCGCGGGTCGCGGAACTGCTGCGGCGACACGTTGACCGCCACGTATTGCAGCGCGAGCCCCTGGCGGTCCCATGCGACGAGCTGCATGCACGCGGCCTTGAGCACCCAGTTGCCGAGATAGTTGATCAGGCCGATCGATTCGGCGAGCGGAATGAAGGTCGCCGGCGGCACGAGGCCGTGCACCGGATGGCGCCAGCGGATCAGCGCCTCGACGCCGACCACCGCGCACGACTGGCTGTGCGTGATCGGCTGGAAATGGAGCGAAAACTCGCCGTTGCGCACGCCGTCGTACAGGTCGGCTTCGAGCTTCAGGCGTTCGGCGTCGGCCGGATCGTCGACGGGCGCATGAAACGCGAGCGCGTTGCCGCCCGATGCCTTCGCCTGCGCAAGCGCGTGGTCGGCGCGGCGCAGCAGCGGGCTGTGGTGCTGCGCGCGATGCGGCGCGGCCCGCTCGTCCGGATAGAGCGCGATGCCGATGCTCGCGGACAGGTGCACGGTCTGTCCCTGGTACACGTAGGGCTCGCGCACCGCGGCCTGCAGCCGGCGCGCGAGCGCGTCGGCGGCATTGCTCGCGCTTGTGCGGTCCGGTGCGCCGAGCACGACCGCGAACTTGTCGCTCGCGACGCGCGCGAGCCGTTCGTTCGGCGTGACGAGCACCTTCAGCCGCTGCGCGGTTTCGCGCAGCAGCGTGTCGCCCGCGTCGTAGCCGAGCGCGCGGTTGATCCGCTGGTAGTCGTCGAGGTCGAGCAGCAGCAGCGCCGCGCAGGTGCCGTCCTCGTCGGCGGTCTGCTGCGCGCGCATCAGCGCGGGCACGAGCGCGGACAGGTTGTCGAGCCCCGTCATCGGGTCGTGGTGCATTTCGTACGTGAGGCGCGCCTCGAGCGCGCGCCACGACGACACGTCGAACGCCGCGATCGCGAAGCCGTCGACCCCGTGGTGGCGGCTCTTGAACGCGCGAACCTCGACGTCCAGCGGGTAGGTGAGCGACTTGACGATGCACATCGTCGCCTTCTCGACCTGGCCCGAACGCGCGGCGCGCGCAAGCAGGCCTTCGAGCGCCGCGGTATCCTGTTCTGCGATCAGGTCGCGCAGCGTCAGCGTGTGCAGGTAGTCGCGGTGGTAGCCGATGAAGCGCAGGCTCGCGTCGGACACGTACAGGAAGCGCAGCTCGCGGTCGACATGGGCGAGGAAATCCACCGTGCCGACCGTCTGTTCCAGCCAGTTGCGCACGGAGTCGTCGCGGCGCGGCGCGCCGGCGCGCGCGGGCATCAGCGCGCCGCCCGACCAGGCGAAGCGGCGCAGCGTATGCAAGGCGCTGCGCCAGGAGCCCTTGCGTGACGTCTGTTTCCTGTTGGCTTCCATGTTTCTCGCTGACGTGAAGGGCTGGAACCGGTTGTCCGGAAGGAATAACGGCAGACTGTGGGAAATCTTTAACGGGCCGGGCGCGGATGGCGCTGCCGCGGAACCCATCATGCACGCGCCGTTCGACAGTCGAACGCCGACGTGGCCTACATCGAGGCTGACTTTATAAGAAATGAGGACGCAGATGAAGCGAAAACTGTTGCTGGGCGCCGTGGCGGCGCTGGTGGCCGGCCATGTGCTGATGGCGCAGGCGCAACTGAAGCCGGGCGCCGCGGCGCCGGACTTCACGACGCAGGCGTCGCTGGGCGGCAAGACTTACACGTACTCGCTCGCCGATGCGCTGAAGCATGGGCCGGTCGTGTTGTATTTCTACCCGGCCGCGTTCACGAAGGGCTGCACGATCGAGGCGCATGCGTTCGCGGATGCGGTCGATCGTTACAAGGCTTACGGCGCGACGGTGATCGGCGTATCGGCAGACAATATCGACACGCTGACGAAGTTCTCGGTGAGCGAGTGTCGGAGCAAGTTCCCGGTCGCGGCCGATCCGGACGCGAAGATCATCCGCGAATACGACGCGAAACTGCCGGCGCTCGACCGCGCGAACCGCGTGTCCTACGTGATTTCGCCGGAAGGCAAGATTCTGTACGAATACACGAGCCTGTCGCCCGACAAGCACGTCGAGAACACGCTGGCCGCCGTGAAGGCGTGGGCCGACGCGCATCCCAAGCAGTAGGCGGCCGGCCGAGGCGTCAAGGCGGCCCGTCGTGCGGGCCGCGCTGGCACGGGAAAACGCGCCGCCGCGAGGCGGCGCGCGGGTAGCCGCGCTACGCGCGCAGCGCCTGCTCGATCGGCACGCCGCCGCCGACGAAGCCGACGATCTTGCGCGAGATGCCGAGCTTGATCGCCTCGATCGCGGCCCACGCAACATCCTGGCGCGATACCGGCGGTGCGGGGTCGAGCCACGCGTCGGTCAGCGCGATCTTGCCGACGCCGGGCCCGTCCGCGAGCGGGCCGGGGCGCAGGATCACGTAGTCGACGCCCGACGCGATCACGCGCTCGTCGCCTTCGCTCTTCATCTGCGAATAGTGGCGCAGCGCATCGGGGCCCTGCTCGGGCCGGTACGCGGACAGAGAACTGATCACCACGAGCTTCTGCGCGTTGTAGGCAAGCGCGTATTCGGCCGCGCGGGCGACCGCGTCGCGATCGATCTGCTCCTCTTCGGCCGCGCCGTCCGTTTCGGCCGAGCCGGCTGCGTAGATCACGTGCGTGATGCCCTGGAACGCGTGCGAGAAATCGTTCGTCAGATCGGCCTCGACGACCTTCGCGCCTGCCAGCGCATAGCCGTGCCGGCGCACGAGCGCCGTGACCTCGAACTCCGGCTGCTTGAGCAGCAGATCCGTGCACGCCTGGCCAGTGCGGCCGGTCGCGCCAATCAGCAGTACCTTCGTCGTCATGAAACTGCTCCTTGCTCGATGAGTCGTCCTTCCAGATAGGGACGGACGACCAATAACTCAAGTGTAATGTCGATTTGGCCCGGCGGCGGACAGTAATGAGGGGCGTACCGGCGCGGGCTACCGGCAAAGGCTTTCCGGCGCGGATACGCGGCCCCCGGCTACATGGCGGACCTTCAGGCGGTCCATTCATTCACACGGATTCGGGAATGACGCGCCGACCGGCTATCATGTGCGCGATGCATTTTTCGACGCTACGTCCTATAACGCGTCGGCCAACCGGTTGGAGTACACATGGCATTACCCCTGGACAACGTCAGCATGGCCGTGTTCTGCGACTTCGAGAACGTCGCGCTCGGCGTGCGCGACGCGAAGTACGAGAAATTCGACATCCAGCCCGTGCTGGAACGCTTGCTGCTGAAGGGCAGCATCGTCGTGAAGAAGGCCTATTGCGACTGGGATCGCTACAAGGGCTTCAAGGCGTCGATGCACGAGGCGAGCTTCGAGCTGATCGAGATTCCGCACGTGCGCCAGTCGGGCAAGAATTCGGCCGACATCCGGCTCGTCGTGGACGCGCTCGATCTCTGCTACACGAAGTCGCATGTCGATACGTTCGTGATCATCAGCGGCGATTCGGACTTTTCGCCGCTCGTGTCGAAGCTGCGCGAGAACGCGAAGAAGGTGATCGGCGTCGGCGTGAAGAAATCGACGTCGGACCTGCTGGTCGCGAACTGCGACGAATTCATCTTCTACGACGATCTGGTGCGCGAGCAGCAGCGCACGCTCGCGAAGCGCGAACAACAGCAGCGCGCCGGTAACGGCGGCGCGAAGCGGCCCGACGAGCCGTCGCGCAAGCACGACATGGACGCGCGCAAGGCCGAGGCGATCGCGCTGGCGGTCGAGACGTTCGACGCGCTCGCGTCGGAGCGCGACGACGTCGGCAAGATCTGGGCGTCGGTGCTCAAGAGCGCGATCAAGCGCCGCAAGCCGGATTTCAACGAGTCGTACTACGGGTTCCGCGCGTTCGGCAACCTGCTCGACGAGGCGCAGGCGCGCGGCCTGCTCGAAGTGGGGCGCGACGACAAGTCGGGCGCGTTCGTATCGCGGGCACGCCAGCCGGCGGCTGCGGAGCACGTCGCGGCGGGCGGTGAAGGCGGCGCCGCGCACCGCGGCACGCGTGCGGCGGAGCCGGCGCGGGCCGGCCGCGAGTCGCGACGTCGCGGGCAGCGGGCGGAAGCGGTCGTGCACGAAAGCGTGCAGGTCGAAGCGGAAGAGGCGGTCGTTGCCGAAGTCGCCGACGTAGCGGCGGTTGCACCTGCCGTCACGGCCGACGCGGCCGATACACACGGCGATGCGAAGGACGGCCGCAAGCGCGCACGCAAGAGCGCGGCGAAGAAGACCGGCGCGAAGAAGGGCGCCGCCGCGAAGAGTGCCGGCCGTCACGAGGCCGGGAAGCCGGACGACACCGCGCATGGCGCGGCGCAGCACGGTGGCGACAAGCACGCGCACGACACGCATGCCGACGATGCGCATCGCGATGCGGGGCATGGCGACGACCGGCACGCGGCGATGACGCACGCCGAGCCGGCGGCCGGCGATTTCGGCGGCGAGGTTGCCGCGGCGCAGCTGTCGCATGACGCCGCGCCGGTCGAATCGGCTGCTGAATCGGCTGCCGAGGCACCGGCTGCCGCCAAGCCGAAGAAGCCGGCCCGCAAGGCGGCGCCGCGTGCGCGTCGTCCGCGCAAGACGGCGGCGGCTACCGAGTGACGGCAGCCGGCAGGGCGTGGTCCGAAACAGGGCGACACCCGGCCCGCGCAATACCGGCCGGCGCAACGCCTGCGTGCCGGCCGGGCTAACCGTTCAGCACATACGGCCGCGTCATCACTTCGAGGAAGTGGCCGTCCGGATCGTCGAAATACACGCCGCGGCCGCCGTTGTGGCGGTAGATGTCGCCGGGGTGTCGTTTTGCCGGATCGGCCCAGTGCGGCAGCCCGCGCTCGCGAATGCGGGCGAACACGCGATCGAAGCCGGCTTCGTCGATCAGGAACGCGTAATGCTGGGCCGTGATCTCCCCCGTCTTTTCGTAAAAATCGAGCGACACGCCGTTGTCGAGCGGGACGACCAGCATCGCACCGAACGGCGTCGGCGGCGGCAATTCCAGAAGCTCGGTGAGGAAGCGGCTCGACGCGTGCTTGTCGCGGCACCAGACGATCGTGTGGTTGAGCTGGACGTTCATGGCGTGTTCCCGTGAAGGGCACCGCGGTGGGCATGGAAACACGATAGCCGATCGCCGCCGGGGTTCAAGCGCGGGAAGCGGCCGCCTGACGGGCGGCCGCTGCCATCACTCCCCGGCGATCGCCGGCCCGCCCGGATTCCCGCGGCGGTTGCGCCGCTTCTCGGCCCACACGCGCAGCCGGTCCATGTACAGGTAGACGACCGGCGTCGTATAGAGCGTCAGCACCTGCGACACGACCAGGCCGCCGGCGATCGCGATCCCGAGCGGCGCACGCAGCTCGGCGCCGTCGCCGCTGCCGAACGCGAGCGGCAGCGCGCCGAGCAGCGCCGCCATCGTCGTCATCATGATCGGGCGGAAGCGCAGCAGGCACGCCTCGTGGATCGCGTCGAACGACGATTTCCGGTTGTTGCGCGTCTGGTCGATCGCGAAGTCGACCATCATGATCGCGTTCTTCTTCACGATGCCGATCAGCAGGATCACGCCGATCAGCGCGATGATGCTGAACTCGGTCTTGAACAGCAGCAGCGCGAGCAACGCGCCGACGCCGGCCGACGGCAGCGTCGACAGGATCGTGATCGGGTGGATGTAGCTCTCGTACAGGATCCCGAGCACGATATAGACGGCCAGCAGCGCGGCGAGGATCAGGATCGGCTGGTTGTTCAGCGACTGCTGGAACGCCTGCGCGGTGCCCTGGAAGCTGCCGACGATCGTCGGCGGGACGCCGATCTGCGCCATCGTCTGGTAGATCACCTGCGTCGCCTGCGACAGCGACACGCCCGGCGGCAGGTTGAACGAGATCGTCGTCGCGACGAACAGCCCCTGGTGGTTGACCGACAGCGGCGTCGTGCTCGGCCCGAACGTCGCGATCGACGACAGCGGGATCATCGTCGACTTCGACGTCGACACGGATGCGCCCGACGACGCGCTCGACTTGCCGCTGGCCGCGATCGAGTTCAGCGCCTGGTTGCGCGCGGAATCGGACGCGACCGCCGCGGCGCTCTGCACGGCCGTGCCGGCGCTCGACGTGCCGGCCGACGTCGCGACGTAGGTGCCGGCGGCCGCGTTGGTGGTCTGCGAGCCATTCGCGCTGCCGCCCGACGTGCTGATCCACACCTGGTTCAGCATCTCGGGGCTCTGCCAGTATTTCGGCGCGACTTCCATCACGACGTGGTACTGGTTCAGCGGGTTGTAGATCGTCGAGACCTGGCGCTGGCCGAACGCGTCGTACAGCGTGTTGTCGATCTGCGCGGGCTTGATGCCGAACCGCGCGGCCGTCGCGCGGTCGATCGTCACCATCGCCTCGAGGCCGCCCTGCTGCTGGTCGGAGTTCACGTCGGTCAGCTCGGGGCGCTTTTGCAGCGCCTCGGTCAGGATCGGCCCCCACTTGTACAGGTCGGCGCTCGAATCGCCGAGCAGCGTGAACTGGTACTGCGCGTTGCTCTGCCGGCCGCCGACGCGGATGTCCTGCGCGGCCTGCAGGAACGTGCGCGCGCCCGCGACGTCCGCCAGCGGCCGGCGCAGTTGCTGGATCACCTGGTCGGCCGACAGCTTGCGCTCGGTGCGGTCCTTCAGCGTGACGAACATGAAGCCCGAGTTGGTCTGCGTGCCGCCGGTGAAGCCCGCGACGCTCTTCACGTTCGGGTTCGCCTGCACGATCCGCATCATCTCGGAGAACTTCAGCTTCATCGCCTGGAACGACGTCGACTGGTCGGCCTGGATGCCGCCGATCATCAGCCCGGTGTCCTGCTGCGGGAAGAAGCCCTTCGGCACGACGATATACAGGTAGACGTTCAGCCCGATCGTGGCGAACAAGGTCATCAGGATCAGCAGCGGCCGGCGCAGCGCCCACGACAGCGAGCGCTCGTAGCCGCGCTGCATGCGCGCGAAGCCGCGCTCGAGGAAGCGCCCGAAGCGGCCTTCGTTTTGCGGGTCGTGCGACTCCGGCAACAGGCGCGCGCACATCATCGGCGTGACGGTGAGCGACACCGCGAGCGACACGGCGATCGCGAGCGACAGCGTCAGCGCGAACTCGCGGAACAGGCGCCCGACGATGCCGCCCATCAGCAGGATCGGCAGGAACACCGCGACGAGCGAGATGCTCATCGACAGCACCGTGAAACCGACCTCGCGCGCGCCGTCGAACGCGGCCTGCATCCGCGATTTGCCGTTCTCGATGTGCCGCGAGATGTTCTCGAGCACGACGATCGCATCGTCGACGACGAAGCCGGTCGCGACGATCAACGCCATCAGCGACAGGTTGTCGATCGAGAAGCCGAGCAGGTACATCGCGCCGAACGTGCCGATGATCGAGATCGGCACCGCGACGCTCGGGATCAGCGTAGCGCGCCAGTTGCGCAGGAACAGGAACACGACCATCACGACGAGGCTGACCGCGATCAACAGCGTGTGCTCGGTGTCCTTCAGCGACGCGCGGATCGTCGTCGACCGGTCGAGCACGGGCGTGACCGTGATGTCGGCCGGCAGCGACGCGGTGAGCTGCGGCAGCGCCGCGCGCACGCGGTCGATCGTGTCGATGATGTTCGCGCCGGGCGAGCGGTAGAGGATCACGAGCACCGCGCGCTTGCCGTTCGCGAGGCCCAGGTTGCGCAGGTCCTCGACCGAATCGACGACGTCGGACAGGTCGGACAGCCGCACGGCCGAGCCGTTGCGGTACGCGACGACGAGGTCGCGGTATTGCGACGCGTCGGATGCCTGGTCGTTCGTATAGAGCTGGTAGCGCTGCGGGCCGAATTCGATCGCGCCCTTCGGCGCGTTCGCGTTCGCGGACGCGAGCGCCGCGCGCACGTCCTCGAGGCCGATCCCGTAGTGGAACAGCGCCTGCGGTTCGAGCTCGACGCGCACGGCCGGGTTCGCGGAACCGCTCACCGACACCTGGCCGATCCCGTCGATCTGCGACAGCGACTGCTGCAGCACCGTCGACGCCGCGTCATACAGCTTCGCGGGCGACGAGGTCTCCGACGTGAGCGATACGACCATGATCGGCGAATCGGCCGGGTTGACCTTGCGGTAGGTCGGGTTGCTCTTCAGCGCGGCGGGCAGGTCGGCGCGCGCCGCGTTGATCGCGGCCTGCACGTCGCGCGCGGCGCCGTCGATGTCGCGGTTCAGGCCGAACTGCAGGATGATCCGCGCGTTGCCGACCGTGCTTGTCGACGTCATCTCGGATACGTCGGCGATCGAGCCGAGGTGTCGCTCGAGCGGGCTCGTCACGCTGGTCGCGACGGTCTCGGGGCTCGCGCCCGGCAGCGACGCCTGCACCGAGATGGTCGGGAAATCGACCTGCGGCAGCGGCGACACCGGCAGCTTGATGAACGCGAACACGCCGGCGAGCGCGACGCCGAGCGCGAGCAGCGTCGTCGCGACGGGGCGGGTGATGAAGGGGCGCGACAGGTTCATGGCTTACGCATCCGTGCGCTTGCCGGCATCGGGGCCGTGGCGTTCGAACCAGCCGCGCATGCGGCGCGCGAGCGAGTCGAAGCCGAGGTAGATCACGGGCGTGGTGAACAGCGTCAGCACCTGCGACACGATCAGGCCGCCGGCGATCGCGATCCCGAGCGGCTGGCGCAGCTCGGAGCCCGCGCCGGAGCCGACGATCAGCGGCACCGCGCCGAGCAGCGCGGCGAGCGTCGTCATCAGAATCGGCCGGAAGCGCAGCAGGCACGCCTGGTAGATCGCCTCGCGCGGCGGCTTGCCTTCCACGCGTTCGGCCTCGAGCGCGAAGTCGATCATCATGATCGCGTTCTTCTTCACGATGCCGATCAGCAGCACGATGCCGATGATCCCGATGATGTCGAGGTCGTGCCCGGTGATCATCAGCGCGAGCAGTGCGCCGACGCCGGCCGACGGCAGCGTCGACAGGATCGTGATCGGATGGATGTAGCTCTCGTACAGCACGCCGAGCACGATGTACATCGTGATGATCGCCGCGAGGATCAGGAAAATCTGATTCGACAGCGATGCCTGGAACGCGAGTGCCGCACCCTGGAAGCGCGTCTGGAACGACGCGGGCAGGGTGATGTCCTGCTCGGCGGCCTCGATCGCCTTGACGGCCTCGCCGAGCGACGCGCCGGGCGCGAGGTTGAACGAGATCGTCGTCGACGGGAATTGCGACAGGTGCGCGACCAGCAGCGGCGACGGCCGCTCGTGGAACGACGCGATCGACGACAGCGGCACCTGGCCGCCGCCGGCCGACGGCAGGTGGATGTCGTTCAGCGATTGCGCGTAGTGCTGCTCCTTCGGCTCGGACTCGAGAATCACGCGGTACTGGTTCGACTGCGTGAAGATGGTCGACACGATGCGCTGGCCGAACGCGTCGTACAGCGCGTTGTCGACGGTTGCCGGCGTGATGCCGAAGCGCGCGGCGCTCGCGCGGTCGATCTCGATGTAGACGGACTGGCCGTTGCTTTGCAGGTCGGTCGCGACGTCGGCGAGCGACGGCTCCTGCTGCAGCCGCGCGACGAGCTTCGGCACCCAGGTCGCGAATTCGTCCGAATTCGGGCTCGTCAGCATGAACTGGTACTGCGTCGGGCTGACGGTCGAGTCGATCGTCAGGTCCTGCACCGACTGCATGAACAGCGAGATGCCCGTGATGTTCGCGACGCGGTGCTGCAGGTCGCGGATGATCTGCGCAGCCGTCTCGGAGCGCTCGTCGCGCGCCTTCAGGTTGATCAGCATCCGGCCGCTGTTCAGCGTGATGTTGCTGCCGTCGACGCCGATGAACGACGTGAGGCTTTCGACGTTCGGATCCTTCAGGATCTCGGTCGCGAGCGCCTGCTGGCGTTCGGCCATCGCGCCGTACGAGATCGATTGCGGCGCCTGCGTGATCGCCTGGATCACGCCGGTATCCTGCGCGGGGAAGAAGCCCTTCGGCACGTACACGTAGAGCAGGCCGGTCAGCACGAGCGTCAGCAGCGCGACGACGAGCGTCGAGCGCTGGCGGTTCAGCACCCATTCGAGCGCGACCGCGTAGCGCGCGATCACCCAGTCGATCGACTGGTGCACGCGCGCCTCGAAGCGGTGGCTCTCCGGCGGCGGCGAATGGCGCAGCAGCTTCGCGCACATCATCGGCACGAGCGTGAGCGACACGATCGCCGAGATCACGATCGTCACCGCGAGCGTGATCGCGAATTCATGGAACAGGCGCCCGACCACGTCGCCCATGAACAGCAGCGGGATCAGCACCGCGATCAGCGACACCGTCAGCGAGATGATCGTGAAGCCGATCTGCCGCGAGCCCTTCAGCGCGGCCTCGAGCCCCGATTCGCCTTCCTCGACGTAGCGCGCGATGTTCTCGATCATCACGATCGCGTCGTCGACGACGAAACCGGTCGCGATGGTGAGCGCCATCAGCGACAGGTTGTTCAGCGAGAAGCCGGCCATGTACATCACCGCCAGCGTGCCGATCAGCGACAGCGGCACCGACAGGCTCGGGATGATCGTCGCGTAGACGTTCGCGAGGAACAGGTACATCACCAGCACGACCAGCCCGACCGCGAGCAGCAGCTCGAACTGCACGTCGCGCACGGCCGCGCGGATCATCGTCGTGCGATCGGTGACGATCTGCACGTCGAGCGCGGCCGGCAGCGTTTCCTGCAGCTTCGGCAACTGCGCCTTGATCGCGTCCACTGTCTGGATCACGTTCGCGCCGGGCTGGCGCTGCACGTTCAGGATGATCGCGGGCTCCGAATTCACCCACGCGCCGAGCTTGGTGTTCTCCGAGCCGGCGACGACCGTCGCGACGTCGGTGAGCATCACCGGGCGGCCGTTCTTGTACGCGACGACGGCGCTGTTGTACTGGTCGGCGCTCGTGAGCTGGTCGTTCGCGTTGATCGTGTAGGCGCGCGTCGGGCCGTCGAAGTTGCCCTTCGGTGTGTTCACGTTCAGGTTCGAGATCGTCGTGCGCAGGTCGTCGAGGTTCATCCCGTACTGCGCGAGCGCGGTCGGGTTCGCCTGGATCCGCACGGCCGGGCGGTTGCCGCCCGACAGGCTGACGAGGCCGACGCCCGCGATCTGCGAGATCTTCATCGCGAGGCGCGTGTCGGCGAGGTCCTGCACCTGCGTGAGCGGCAGCGTCTTCGACTTGACGGCCAGCGTGATCACCGGCGCGTCGGCCGGGTTGACCTTCGCGTAGATCGGCGGGGCGGGGAGGTCGGACGGCAGCAGGTTGCCGGCCGCGTTGATCGCGGCCTGTACTTCCTGCTCGGCGATATCGAGCGGCAGGTCGAGCGAGAACTGCAGCGTGATCACCGACGCGCCGGCCGAGCTTTGCGACGACATCTGGTTCAGCGACGGCATCTGCCCGAACTGCCGTTCGAGCGGCGCGGTGACCGACGAGGTCATCACCTCCGGGCTCGCGCCCGGGTAGAAGGTCTGGACCTGGATCGTCGGGTAGTCGACCTCGGGCAGCGCGGCGAGCGGCAGGAAGCGCAGCGCGACGAGGCCGGCCAGCATGATCGCCGCCATCAGGAGGGCGGTGCCGACCGGCCGGAGAATGAAGAGGCGGGATGGATTCATCGAGCGGCCCGCGCGTTATTGGGCCGCTGCTTGCGACGCGCCGTGCTTGTGTTCGCCGCGAGAGCCGCCGGCGCTCGATGCACCCGACGCCGCGCCGGCGCCGCGCGCGCCCGACGCGCCTTTCGGCTTGTCGGCCGGGATCGAGATCTTCGCGCCTTCGCGCAGGCGGTCGGAACCATCGGTCACCACGCGCTCGCCGGGCGCGATGCCGCTGACGATGCTCGTGCGTTCGCCGTCGACCGGGCCGGGCTTGACCTTGCGCACCGTCACCGTGTTGTCGGGTTTCACGACATAGACGAATTGGCCGATCGAACCCGTCAGCACCGCGGACGTCGGCACGATCGTCGCGTTGCGCATCACGTCGACGAGCAGCCGCGTGTTCACGAACTGATTCGGGAACAGCATGCCTTCCTTGTTATCGAAGTTCGCGCGCAGCTTGACCGTGCCCGTGCTCGTGTCGATCTGGTTGTCGAGCGTCGCGAGCGAGCCCGTCTCGAGCGGCACCGTGTTGTTGCGGTTGTACGCGGTGACCGACAGTTTCTGGCCCGCGTTCACCTGCTTGAGGATCTGCGGCAGGTTGTCTTCCGACGTCGTGAAGATCACGCTCATCGGCTGCAGCTGCGTGATCACGACGATGCCGTTGCTGTCGCCCGGCGTCACGTAGTTGCCGGGGTCGACCTGGCGCAGGCCGACGCGGCCCGACACGGGCGCCGTGATGCGTGCATACGTGAGGTTCAGCTTCGCGGAATCGATCGCGGCCTGGTCGGTCTTCACCGCTCCTTCGTATTGCTTGACGAGCGATTTCTGCGTATCGACGGTTTGCGACGCGATCGAGTCCTGCGACAGCAGCGTCTGGTAGCGCTTCAGGTCGAGGCGGGCCGTCGCGAGCAGTGCCGAGTCGCGCGCGAACGTGCCTTCGGCGTTCTCGAGCGACACCTGGTACGGGCGCGGGTCGATCTGCGCGAGCACGTCGCCTTTCTTCACGATCTGGCCTTCCTGGAACGACACCGACTGCAGATAGCCCGACAACTGCGTCTTCACCGTCACGTTCGCGAGCGGCGTCACGGTGCCGAGTGCGGACAGCACGATCGGCATCTCGCCCTGCGTCGCGGTCGCCACCTGCACGGGCTGCGGAACGTTCGCCATCGCGGCGGGGCCGCCGCGGCCGCGATGGCCGCCGGCGCCGCTGCTGGCACCGCTGCCGGCGGCGGCGCCGGTCGCAGCGCTGCCTGCCGCCGGCGTGCGGCTCCACGGTTGCCACCAAAGCAGGCCGCCGATGACGGCGACCGCCAGCGTCCCGATCATCAGCGTGCGGCGCGGGCGCCGTGCGGCGGGAGAGGCGGGATCTTTCGAAGGGGGCGTGGGATTTTGTTCGTTATCCATCGTGTTCTGTCAGGAAGACGGCGCGGCGTACCGGGAATCGGACTGCTCCGGGCTGCGCGTGAGCAAGCGGTGCCGGGAGGGGCAACCCGGCTCGGTCCGGCGCCCTCCCGGCCCGCGCGGGAAAAGAGCTGTGCGCACCGCGAATGCGGCGCGACGATGGGCATGATCCTACGTGCCGTCCCCGTTACAGTCCAGCAGTCTATCTTTCAACGGGTTACGGTCGTTACAGAACGCGTCAGGACGATGACGGAACGATTACACGCTGATGCGCCGGGCCGGCGCGCCGCCGATCTCGCGGGTGATTTTCGCGATGCATTCGTGCAGTGCGGGTACGACATGTTCCTGCAGCCATTCGGGCGGACACTGGTGCGACGCGCCGCCGCAATTCACCGAATAGCGCTGGCCCGACGGGCCGACGAAACCGGCCGCGACCGCATTCAGGCCCTCGCGCCATTCGCCGATCGCGATCGCGTGGCCTTCGCGCATCGCATCGTCGAGCGCGGGATTGAGTCTTGCGGACACATGCGGCCAGTCGTCGCCCGCCGTCGTGCGCAGCGAGTCGAGCAGTTGGCGCCGCTCGTCGTCCTCGAGCGCCGCGAGATACGCGCGGCCGACGGCCGTGCGGGCGATGTCCATCCGCGAGCCGATTTCGAGGCGCGTGACGAGCACGGCCGAGCGTGGCCGGATCACGTCGATCGCGACCATGTCGAGCCGGTCGCGCACCGCGAGGTGCACGGACAGCGACGTGCGTTCGGCCAGCTCGATCATGAACGGCCGCGAACGCGCGCGGATGTCGAAGTTGCGCAGGAAGCCGTGGCTCAGCTCGAGCACCGACGCGGTGAGCACGAAGCGCTCGCTGTCGGGCAACTGGAACAGGAAACCGGCGCTGACGAGCGTCGCGGTGATGCGCGACACGGTCGGCTTCGGGATGCCGGTCAGTTCGGTCAGCTCGCGGTTGCTGACGGGCGCGTCGGCAGCCGCGATGCGGCGCAGCACGGCAAGGCCGCGCGCGAGCGCGGTGATCTCGTCGGGCGACGATTCGCGGTCCCGGGACGCGGGAGGGGTTACAGTTGTCGACACGAGGGGTTCTCTCTATTTCCGAAACTCGATTTCAATTTTGTTGGTATTGTAGGACGATTGTCAAAAGATGCATGTTCCGCGGGCGAACCGGTCATTGGATGAGATTTTGCGGGTTCACCCTTGGTTTATTAGGAAAACGCTCAAATGAGCATTGCCGGAAAGTGCATGAGCCGGTGCAAATACCGCTTGACTTGTCGGGCGGAAACGGAAAGAATGTCTCACGTTTTCGAAACATCGTTTCAGGAGTTTAACCGGCAACGGTGTTTCGCGCAGTCTCTCAGGTTCTAGCACGGCCCTCGGAATGGCTAGAACTTTTTTAGCGCCACGGTCTCCGTGGCGCTTTTTTTTGCCCGTCCGCCCGGACGCGTCAGGCCCGTATTATCCCCCGATCGCAGAAAACGCCCGTCCGAACGTCCGGCGGAGCCTGCTTGCGCGCGATGCATTCGCGGCAGGTTCGGTTCGCGCGCGCAAAAAAAAAGCGCGATGCCCGCACTGGGCATCGCGCACAAACCGGCGTGGAGCGCCGACGAATGAACGGTGATGAAGAAAGGGGCGCCCGGCCAGCGGCGCCCGGCCAGGGGCGCAGGGCCCCCCTCGCACGAAGCGGTCAGGCCTTCGCGAGCTTGATGCTGGTCTGCTCGGCCGTCAGGTAGCCGACGCTGGCGCCGAAGCGGTCCTTGAAGTTCGCGCGCACGAGCGGGTCGAGCGTCGGCTTGACCTTGTCGTGCAGCGGCGATTCCCAGTCGCCCGCGTGCTGGAAGTTGCTCATGATGTAGGTCCAGCCGTTGATCTCGTCGACCGCGTGCAGGCCCGTCGATTCGGCGCCGGCCGGGCACGACAGCACGCGCACGAGCGCTTTCGTGTCGACGTTGTAGGCCCACAGGAAGTTGTTCACGTGCATGCCCGAATCTTCGCCGATGAAGAGCGTGCGCAGCTTCTCGGAGAACTTCAGGTTGTCCGGGTTCGCGATCCTGTCCGGGTTTGCGAGGTTGCCGAGCCCGTCGGCCGCGGCGAGATCCTCGCCGACCAGCGCGGCCGGCGCGCTCATGTCGACCGGCACCCATTCGCTGTCGATCGCGCCGCCCGTCGTGTCGCGCTGGCTGCCCTTCAGGTTCAGCGCGTAGACGGCGCCCGCGGCGATCTTCTTGTCGACCGCGACGTCGCGCGACACCGCGTTGCCCTTGACCATCGACGTCTCGATCCGCGACATCGCCGTGTAGACGATCTTGTCCTTCGCGTCGACCGTCGTGCCTTCGAGCTTCGTGAACGCCATGCTGCCGCCGAGCAGCGCCGCGTAGCGGTGCGTCTCGAGGAACGCGGCCGCCTTTTCCATGCCCGGCTTCACGCGCATCCAGTTGAACTTGCCGCCGAAATGGATCTTCGTGTAGCTCGCATCGTTCGGGTCGGTGGTCGTCAGGTCCATGATGTCCGACGCTTTCAGCGTGTTCGCGAGCGCTTCGATCTCGCTGCTCGTCGCGTGGCCGACCTTGATCCACGTGAGCGTCGCCGTGCCCGCGCCGGCGGACGACGTCTGCGTCCATTTCGCGACGTACAGCGTGCCGGCCGACAGGTCGGCCGCCTTGTCGGCGACGAACATGAACAGGCCGCCGTTGGTTGCGTCGTCGCCCATCATCACCGTGCGCTGGTCCGGCATCACCTGGATCAGCTCGTGCGAGATGCGGCCGAGGCAGTAGTGCTTCTTCACGGTGCCCGTGCCGTCCGCGTTCACGGTGATCTCGGGCAGGTGGCCGTAGTGGTAGGGGTTCGCCTTCGTCTCGTCGCCGAACGTGTTCCTGCTGAACGCCTTGAACTGCGCGTCGGTCGCGGCCTTCGTCGCGTCCGGCTCGTACTCCTCGCTCGACAGGTGCGTGCCCCACGGCGACAGGCTCGCGCCGCAGGTGATCCACAGGCCGTGCGCCTTCGACGTGTCGACGTTGTGGTACTTGACGACCTTCAGCGCGCCGGTGGCCGGATCCTGGTCGAGCGTGAGCACCGCGATCGGCGACGGCAACTGGCCGTACTGCGATGCGCTGGCCTGGTCGCGCGTCGTGTATTCGAACTGCACGACCGCGAACACCGTGTTGCCCTTCACCCCGGGCACGTTCGCGTTCTTCAGCGTGAGCAGCGAGCTGCCGTCCGGGCAGTCGGAATAGAACTGGCGCTCCTTGCCGGCTACCGAGCGATCGATGATCGGCTGGTTGTTGATGTCGTAGTAGCCGCCCGCGAGCGTCGTGCCGCCCTTGCCGTCCGGCACCATGTCGCCCGTCACGAAGAACGGCCGGTATGCGAGCTTGAAGTTGCGCGACGAGCCGTCCGAGAACGACACCGACAGCGTCGAGCCGACCGTCGTCGTGGCCATCGCGGCCGCGTTGTCGAGCGTGGGTGCGGCCATCGCCGAGAACGTCGCCGACGTATAGGCGGCGGCGACCGGGGCCGGCGTCGACGTCGGATTGTCGTCGCCGCCGCAACCCGTCAGCAGGGCCGGCAGCGCGAGGCCGGAAAGGGGAAGCATCGGCGCGCCGGCGAGGATCTTCAGGGCCTGACGACGGGCAGCATTGGGCAACGCGGGCATGTGGAGTCCAGTTTCAGTTGTTGGAAGAATGGCCTTCGCGAAGCGCAAGCAGGCGATCGGCAAGCTTCGCGAAGGCAAAGTGAAAACTGGACGGAAGTGTAAGGACGCTCGATGAAAGTTTTTTGAATTGAAAACGTAATATTGCGTCGGGCGTTCGTCAGGCGCTCAGTCGCGTTCGGGCGTTGCCGAGATCCGGTGGATCGACAGGTCCGCGCCGTCGAATTCGGCTTCGCGGTCGAGGCGCAGCCCGACGGTCGCCTTCAGCGCGCCGTAGACGAGCGCGCCGCCGGCGGTTGCGATCGCGATGCCGCCGAGCGTGCCGGCGAGTTGCGACAGGAACGACACGCCGCCGAGACCGCCGAGCGCGGGCAGGCCGAACACGCCGGCCGCGAGCCCGCCGAGCGCGCCGCACATCCCGTGCAGCGGCCACACGCCGAGCACGTCGTCGATGCGCCATTTGTTCTGCACGCAGGTGAACATCGCGACGAACAGCGCGCCGGCCGCCGCGCCCGTGACGAGCGCGCCGATCGGGTGCATCACGTCGGAGCCCGCGCACACCGCGACGAGGCCTGCGAGCGGCCCGTTGTACGTGAAGCCCGGGTCGTTGCGGCCCGCCATCCACGCGGCGAGCGTGCCGCCGATCATCGCCATCAGGGAGTTCACGGCGACGAGGCCGCTGATCTTGTCGAGCGTCTGCGCGCTCATCACGTTGAAGCCGAACCAGCCGACCGCGAGCACCCACGCGCCGAGCGCGAGGAACGGGATGTTCGACGGCGGGTGCGCGGCGATCCGGCCGTCCTTCGCATAACGACCGTGGCGCGCGCCGAGCAGCAGCACGGCCGGCAGCGCGACCCAGCCGCCGAACGCATGCACGACGACCGAGCCCGCGAAATCGTGGAACGGCGCACCGAACGCGTGCGTGAGCCAGGCCTGCACGCCGTAGCGTTCGTTCCACGCGATCCCTTCGAAGAATGGATAGATGAAGCCGACGATGATCAGCGTCGCGACGAGCTGCGGGTTGAATTTCGCGCGCTCGGCGATGCCGCCGGACACGATCGCGGGGATGGCCGCAGCGAAGGTCAGCAGGAAGAAGAAGCGCACGAGCGCGTAACCGTTGTGCTGCGACAGCGTGCCGATGTCGTCGAAGAACTCGACGCCGTACGCGATCGTGTAGCCGATGAAGAAATACGCGAGCGTCGACACCGAGAAGTCGACCAGGATCTTCACGAGCGCGTTGACCTGGTTCTTCTTGCGGACCGTGCCGAGTTCGAGAAATGCGAAGCCCGCGTGCATCGCGAGCACCATGACGGCGCCGATCAACAGGAACAGTGTGTCGACGCCGGATTTCAGACCAACCATGCCGTGGCTTCCTTGCGCAAAAAACGGGCAAGGAACGCAAGTATCGAGCCAACTTGGTGAACGGTCGCGTGGAATTGGTGCTCTGGCACCATGCGACGCGGCATTCCGGTGAATCGTGCCCGGTATCGGCGCACGCTGGGCGCGAGCCGGGGTCGCATTTCGTGCACGTGCGTGGTGCGGTGCGTGCGGAACTGGTGCGCGTGATGGGCGGGCCGGTACGGTGTGGTGCGCCGGCAGATGTCGTTACGCACCGATCTGGCGCGTCAGTGGCGCGCGAACAGTTCGCGCGGCCGGCGCAGCCGCAGCGCGCACGCCGACCAGTATGCGGCGATGGTCGTCAGCCCGAGCGCGGCGAACGCGAGCGCCGCGAAGCCCGCGAGCGACTGGCCGTCGCCGTCGGGGCCTAGGATGCCTTGCGCGACGATCAGCGCGGCCGTCCAGAAGCCGATCGCGGCCTGCGTGAGCAGGCGCGCGGACGCGACGCGGCGCGGGCGTCCGGCTGCGGCCAGGCGGCGTGCCGACGGCGGGCGCAGACACAGAAACAGGATGGTGGCGAGCAGTGCGGCCAGCGCGATGAACCAGTCGATGAGGAAAGCCATGAGAAAAAAGGGACACGTACGAAACGGATTGAGGCGTGCCTACTTTAGTGGCGTCGCGCCGGCGATTGAATCAGACGAATCCGAAATTGAAAGGCAGTTTCAATCGCGGGTCGTCATTTGGCCGGTTCCACAGGCGGTATCATCGACATCGGTCCAACCACGAGGCCGTGCGACGCACGGCCGGAGATTGCTGATGAACATGAAGACATCGCGTGCGCGTCGCGTGCCCGGGTTCGCGCTGGCGGCCGTGGCCGCCGGTGCGCTGCTGTTGCTCGCGGGCTGCGAGAAGTCCGGCACGCCGGTCGCCCAACCCGATACGGCCGCGAGCGCGGCTGCCGATGCCGCGAACAACGCGGCCAAGGCGCTCGACCAGGTCGCGAGCACCGTCAACCAGCAGATCAACGCAGCGAAGGCCGGCATCGCGTCCGCGGCGTCGGCCGTGCCGCCGTTGTCCGCGAGCGGCATCGCGTCCGCCGCGCAGGCGCAGATCGACGCGGCGGCGTCCGCGGTCGTCGCGCATGCGGCTTCCGAAGCCGGAGCGAAGATCGCGGAAGCCGGCAAGAAGCTCCAGCAGTGGAGCCAGCAGAGCGCGTCGGGCGTCAAGCCCGCGAGCGGAGAATGACGCGGGCTTGCGCGATTCACCAAATGTAATTATTATGGTTACATATTGTCGCCGGCCGCGGTCCGGGCCGGCGTCGCCGAGTGAGTGAGGAATGAATACCAGCAGCCGGTTCGCGTTTGCCGTCCACGTGCTCGCCTTGCTGTCGATGCAGGAAGGCGCGCCGCTGTCGTCCGACATCATCGCGGGCAGCGTGAACACGAATCCGGCGCTGATCCGCCGGTTGCTGTCGATGCTGGCGGCCGCGGGGCTGACCACGTCGCAGCTCGGCGCGGGCGGCGGTGCGCTGCTGGCGCGCGAGCCCGGGGAGATCACGCTGCTCGACGTGTATCGCGCGGTCGACGATGCGCAACTGTTCGCGCTGCACCGCGAGGCGCCGAATCCCGCGTGTCTCGTCGGACGGCACATTCAGGGCGTGTTGATCGACTACATCGGCGACGCGCAGCGCGCGATGGAGGCATCGCTCGCCACGCGCACGCTGGCCGACGTAACGGCCGACGTGCTGGATTCGGAGCGGCGCAAGCAACACGCAGGGCGCGCCGGCCGGTGAGCGGCGGGCGGGCAGGGCAGGAGGCCGGGCGGCGCGCAGGCGCGGCGATCGGCGCAACGGGGGATTCGCCCCGTTTTTTTTTCGGTCTTATATGTAATCAATGATGTTACATATTTTTCATTGTGGAGAATCGATATGACGCAACGTACCTTGAATATCGCGCTGTTCGGCGCAACCGGCATGATCGGCTCGCGCATCGCAGCGGAAGCCGCACGGCGCGGCCATCGCGTGACCGCGCTGTCGCGCAATCCCGGCTCGGCCGGCGACGGCATCACCGCGAAAGCGGCCGATTTGTTCGACGCGGCCAGCATTGCGGCCGCGCTGCCGGGTCATGACGTCGTCGCGAGCGCGTACGGCCCGAAGCAGGACGATGCGGCGAAGGTCGTCGCGGTCGCGAAGGCGCTGGTCGCCGGCACGCGTCAGGCGGGCCTGAAGCGGCTCGTGGTGGTGGGCGGCGCCGGTTCGCTCGAAGTCGCGCCCGGCAAGCAGCTCGTCGACAGCGAAGGCTTCCCGGAAGCGTACAAGGCGGTCGCGCTGGCGCACCGCGATGCGTTCGACTACCTGAAGACGGTCGGCGATCTCGACTGGACGTTCTTCGCGCCGGCCGCGCTGATCGCACCGGGCGAGCGGACGGGCACGTTCCGCACCGGCGTCGGCAAGCTGATCGCGGACGCGCAGGGCAACAGCAAGATCTCGGCGGAAGACTACGCGGTCGCGTTCGTCGATGCGCTCGAGCAAGGCAGCTTCGTGCGCGAGATCGCGACGGTCGCGTATTGAGCGGCGCAGTGGCCGGTGCCGCGTGAGCGCCGGCCTGGCCCGGGCGCGGCGCGTGAGCCGCAGCGGGCGGCACATGAGGCGATTCCACCTTGATGGGTGGAGTCGCCTTTTTCGCGTGGAGGAAGGCGTGCCGGCGCGATCGTGTGCGCGGCGGATTCACGCGTACCGGATCGGTATTTATACCGGTCGACGCGGACAGGTGGTTTCCATATTGTTCCCCGTTGTGCAGGATGCATAGAATAAATTTCTATCTACGAGGGACTGGAGAAATGGACGCCATCGATCGCAAGCTGCTGGAGCTGTTGCAGGCGGATGCCACGCTGCCGATCGCGGAACTGGCGCAGCGCGTGAACCTGTCGCAGACGCCGTGCTGGAAGCGCGTGCAGCGGCTGAAGGAAACCGGCGCGATTCGCGCGCAGGTCGCGCTGTGCGATCCGCGCAAGCTCGGGGTCGGCACGACCGTGTTCGTTGCGATTCGCACGAACCAGCACACCGAGGAATGGGCGCAGCGTTTCACGCAGGCCGTGCGCGACATGCCGGAAGTGGTCGAGGTCTACCGGATGAGCGGCGAGACCGATTACCTGCTGCGCGTCGTCGTCGCCGGCATCGACGATTACGACCGCGTCTACAAGCAGCTGATTCGCGCGGTGCCGCTGTTCGACGTCAGCTCGTCGTTCGCGATGGAGCAGATCAAGTATTCGACCGCGCTGCCCGTACGCGATCATGCCGAGCCGGCTTGACGCAGTACAGACGCGGCACCGTTGCGGATCGCGCGGCCGGCGCGGGTTCAGCGGCCGCGCGCCAGCGCGCGCGCACGTTCGTCGGCCAGCGCGTCGCGGCGCACGAAATCCGCGACGAACGGGCTGGCCGGATGGTGATGCAGCGCGTACGGCGTGTCCCATTGCGCGAGTCGGCCGTCCTTCATCACGCCGATCCGGTCGGCGATCGCAAACGCTTCGGCCTGGTTGTGCGTGACGAGGATCGCGGTATGGCCCGTGCGCTTCAGGATGTCGCGCAGCTCGAACGCGAGCCGCTCGCGCGTATCGACATCGAGATTCGAGAACGGCTCGTCGAGCAGCAGCAGCTCCGGTGACGGCGCCAGCGCGCGAGCGAGCGCGATGCGCTGCTGCTGGCCGCCCGACAGTTCGTGCGGATAGGCGCCGCCGGATTCGGCGAGGCCGACGAGTTCGAGCATATCCGCGACGCGTGCACGGCGTTCAGCCTTCGGCATGCGCCGCAGGCCGAACGCGACGTTGTCGGCCGCGCTCAGGTGCGGGAACAGCGCATAGTCCTGGAACATCATGCCGATGCGCCGCCGCTCGGGCGGCACGTCGAGCGATGGCGCCGCGACGGGCATGCCGTCCAGCACGATGCGCCCCATGCGCACGGGTTCGAAGCCGGCGATCGCGCGCAGCACGGTGGTTTTTCCGCAGCCCGACGCGCCGAGCAGGCAGCCGATATCGCCGCGCGGCAGCGCGAGGCTCAGCCCGTCGACCACCGTGCGGCGGCCTTGCGGCGTGTCGTAGGCGAGACGGAGGTCGTCGAGTTCGAGCAGGTTCACGGTATCAGGCTCCGATCTTGTGGCGGGTGCGGGCGAGCAGGATCACGGGCACGAGCCCGGCCAGCACGATCGCGAGCGCGGCGACCGCGCCTTCCTCATAGGTGCCGCGCGCGGCTTCCGCATACAGCCAGGTCGCGAGCGTGTCGAAATTCAGCGGACGCAGCAGCAGCGTCGCCGGCAGTTCCTTCATCGCGTCGACGAACACCAGCAGCGCGCTCGTCGTGAGCGCGGGCCGCAGCAGCGGCAGGTGCACGCGGCGCAGCGTGCCGCCGGCCGTCTCGCCGAGCGAGCGCGATGCCTGTTCGAGCGACGGCGGAATGCGCGCGAGGCCGGCCTCGATGCTGCCGGCCGGAATCGCGAGAAAGCGCACTGTGTACGCGATCACGAGTGCGGCTGCCGAGCCCATCAGCATCAGTCCGTCGCGGCCGAGCATCGCGCCGATCAGCCGGTCGGCCGCCGCGAACGGGATCAGCAGGCCGATAGCGAGCACGGTGCCCGGCACCGCGTAGCCGAGGCTCGCGATCCGCGCGCACACGCGGGCAGGGCCGGCGCGGGCGCTGTCGCGTTGCGCGCGCGCGGCCCATGCGACGACGAGCCCGCAAGCGAGCGTCGCGGCGGTCGCGGCGGTGGCGATCGTCAGCGTGTTCGCGAGCCCCGTCATCAACTGCGCGGACACGCCGCCGACGAGATGCAGCCGCTTGCCGGTCTCGACCGCGAGGTACGCGGCCGGCGCGCCGAAGCCGAGCAGCACGGGCAGCCAGCCGAGCACGGCGGCGCCCAACGCGGCCGCGCCCGTCAGGCGGCGCGGCGCGATCGGCCGCATGCGCCGGCCATGCGCGTAGCGCTGGCGGCGGCGTCCGTAGCGTTCGAGCACGATCATGCCGACGACGATCGCGAGCATCGCGAGCGCGATCTGCGCGGCGCCGGCGAGATCGGAACGCGTGATCCACGTCGTGTAGACGGACACGGTCAGCGTCTGCACGCCGAGGAATTCCGACGCGCCGATGTCGTTCAGCGTTTCGAGCAGCGCGAGGCTGACGCCGACCGCGATCGCCGGCCGCGCGAGCGGCACGACGACGCGCCAGAATGTCGCGACGCGTCCCGCGCCGAGCGTGCGCGCGGCTTCGAGCAGGCTCGCGGACTGCGTGACGAACATCGCGCGCGTGCTCAGGTACACATACGGATACAGCACGAAGCCGAGCACGAAGATCGCGCCGGGCAGCGAGCGCAGGTCGGGCAGGCGGAACTGGCGCGGGCTGTCGAAGCCGAGCAGCCCGCGGATCGCGCCCTGGACGGGGCCGATCGGGTGCAGCAGGTCGAGATACGCGAACGCGACGATGTAGGTGGGGACCGCGAGCGGCAGCAGCAGCGCCCACGTCAGCATCCGGCGGCCGGGAAAGTCGTATGCGGTGACGAGCCATGCGCAGCCCGTGCCGACGATCGACACGATCGCGCCGACGCCCGCGAGCAGCAGCAGCGTGTTGACCAGCGCCTGCGGCAGCACGAATTCGGCGAGATGCTGCCAGTGCGCGAGGTCGGCGTCGAACGCGGCGGCCACGAGCACCGCGAGCGGTGCCGCGACCGCCGCGGCGATCGCCAGCGCCGCGAGCAGCCACAAGCTGCCCGCGCGCGGCCGCAGGCGCGGCCGGTACGGCTGGCGGCGCGCGCCGGCGGGCGATGCGTCAGTTGTCAAAGCCGACCTTGTCGACGAGCTGGCTCGCCTGCTTGCGATGCTTCGCGATGTCCGCCAGCGGCAGCGAATCGACCTTCAGCGTGCCGAAGCTCGCGATCACCGGATCGAGTTTCACGTTCGCGCGCACCGGGTATTCGTAGTTCGCCTGCGCATACAGCGCCTGTGCTTCCGGCGACACGAGGTATTCGAGCAGCTTCACCGCGTTGGCCTTGTGCGGCGCGTGCTTCGCGACCGTCGCGCCGCTGATGTTCACGTGCGTGCCACCGCTCTTCGCGTTCGCGAACGTCGGCCGCACGACCTTGATCGCGTCGCCCCACTTGCGCGCGTCGGTGCCCGGCTCGGCATTCTTCATGTGACCGACGTAGTACGCGTTCGCAAGACCGACGTCGCAGATGCCGCCGAGGATGTCGCGCGCGACATCGCGGTCGCCGCCCGTCGCCTTGCGCGCGAGGTTCGCCTTCACGCCGCGCAGCCATTTCTCGGTTGCGGCTTCGCCGTCGTGCGCGATCATCGCGGCGACGAGCGCCGTGTTGTACGGATGCTGGCCCGAGCGGATGCAGACCTTGCCCTTCCATTTCGGATCGGCGAGATCCTCGTAGCGGAACGCATCGACCTTCAGGTCCTTTTCGACGTACAGCACGCGGTCGCGCAGCGACAGTGCGTACCAGTCGCCGTTCGCGCCGCGCAGGTTCGCGGGAATCGCATCGTCGAGCGCCTTCGAGCGCACCGGCTGCGTGAGCCCGCCGTCGACGAGATCGAGCAGGTTGCCGACGTCGACCGTCATCAGCACGTCGGCCGGCGACTGCGCGCCTTCGGCCTTCACGCGCTCGAGCAGGCCGTCCTTCACGAACACCGTGTTGACCTTGACGCCGCTCTGTTTCGTGAACGCGTCGATGAGCGGCTGGATTAGCTTCGGCTCGCGGGTGGTGTACAGGCTCACTTCCTCGGCCGCATGGGCCAGCGGCGCGAATGCGGCCGCGGCAAGGGCGAGGGCGCCGGCAAGCGGCAGCAGGCGGGTGCGCGGATTCGACATGAAGACTCCGGTGGGGCAGGTGGA
The DNA here is from genome assembly GCF_025685725.1 of Burkholderia sp. BKH01. Lineage (NCBI taxonomy): Bacteria > Pseudomonadati > Pseudomonadota > Betaproteobacteria > Burkholderiales > Burkholderiaceae > Burkholderia > Burkholderia sp. BKH01. The sequence goes on from NZ_JAOTQT010000036.1 coordinate 49,099, forward strand.
CGAGGGAGCGTTCCGGGGCGCGCCTGCCGCCCGAGCGATCCGGAACATTACGGAATGAAAGACTCCGGATTCTAGATCGAAATGGGAACGATTATCAAATGAAAGCTTGCGGCGAGCGGGGAGGCGGATCGGAAACGAGACGTCGCGGCGGTGGCGCAAGCGCGTAGAATGCCCGCTTCGACGAATTTGACGGAATTGCCCCGACCATGAACGATCAGCGCAAGAAGAACCCTGTCCGCAACGTGAGCATCCTGATCGTCGTGGCCGTGCTGCTCGTGATCGGGACGATCCTGTACAACGCGATTTCGCAGAAGCGCGCGTACGACGAGGCCCATCCGGCCGAGGCCGCGAGCACGGCATCGCACTGACGTGCCGGTAAGCGGCCCGGTCGGGCCGCGTACGTCCGTGCAATGCTGAAGGGGGAGGCCCGCGGCTTCCGGCTCGGCAGGTGCCGCGCGGAGCAAGGGAAAGAAGCGGGCGCCGAAACCGGCGCGCCGCGTAGATTGGTCAGCCGTGCGTCAACGTGACGCAGGTGCGAACTTCGGGCGGATTCGTACGTAGAACAGGGCCGCGAGCAGCGCGAGCCACGCCGCGCCGACATACAGTGCGACGCGCGTATCCTCGAACCAGCCGAGCATCACGATCACGAAACCCATGAACGCGATCGTCAGTGCCGGCGCCACCGGCCACAGCGGCACCTTGAACTTCAGCGCCGCGACTTCGGCGTTCGACAGCCGGCGGCGCATCGCGACCTGCGACAGCAGGATCATCAGCCACACCCACACCGTTGCGAACGTCGCGATCGCCGCGACCATCAGGAACACGTCCTTCGGCATCAGGAAGTTGAGCAGCACGCCGATCAGCAACGCGCCGGCCATCACGAGCACCGTGACCCACGGCACGCCGTGCCGCGACGTCGTCATCAGCACGCGCGGCGCCTGGCCCTGCCGCGCCATCCCGAACATCATCCGGCCCGCGCCGAAGATATCGCTGTTGATCGCCGAGATCGCCGCGCTGATCACGACCAGGTTGAGGATCGTCGCGGCCGACTTCACGCCGAGCGCCGAGAAGATCTGCACGAACGGGCTGCCGCCGTTGCCGACGCCCGTCCACGGGCTGATCGACATCAGCACGACCATCGTCAGTACATAGAACAGCAGGATGCGCGCGGGCACCGCGTTGATCGCGCGCGGAATCACGCGTTCCGGATCCTTCGCCTCGCCGGCGCTCATCCCGATCACCTCGATTCCGCCGTACGCGAAGATCACGACCGACAGCGACGCGATCAGCCCGCCTATGCCGTTCGGCAAGAAGCCGCCGTGGTTCCACAGGTTCGCGAACGTCGGCACGTCGGCCGAATGGCCAAAGTGCATGCCGGTCAGCAGGATCGCGACGCCGCCGCCGATCATCGCGACGATCGCGCCGACCTTGATGATCGACAGCCAGAACTCGAGCTCGCCGAACACCTTCACATGGCACAGGTTCAGCCCGCAAATGATCGCGACGACCCCGAGCACCCAGATCCATTGCGGGACATCCGGAAACCAGAAGCCCATGTAGATGCCGAACGCGGTGATGTCGGCGATCGCGACGATCACCATCTCGAGCGTGTAGGTCCAGCCCGTGACGAATCCCGCGAACGGGCCGAGGTTCTCGGTCGCGTAGTGGCCGAACGAGCCGGCGACGGGTTCGCGCACGGCCATCTCGCCGAGCGCGCGCATCACCATGTAGACGGCCGCGCCGCCGAGGATGTACGCCAGGATCACGGCCGGGCCCGCGAGCTGGATCGCGGACGCCGAACCGTAGAACAGGCCCGTGCCGATCGCCGAGCCCAGCGCGAGAAAGCGGATGTGCCGCGCGCTCAGGTGGCGCTGCAAGTTTTTCATCGAGTCTCCGATATCGTTATGCGACGGACCGGGCGAGCGGGACCGGTCCGATTGGCTTAAGTTGTATATACAACTTGAATGTGAACGAATGATAACAAGTCGGGCCGGGTGACCGGAATCGGGTATTCCCTGACTGGTGCGACGAGCGGAATAGCGCGTGGGGCGGTCGCGCGACGGATGCGCGGGCCGCGTGGAGCGGGCGGGTCATGCTTCGGGGGTTTGTTGAATCGGGGAACGCCGCGGCCGGGCCGCGTCGTGCACGGGCCGGCCACCGGCGGGAACGGTCGGGCAGGGTCAGGCAGGCAGGCGGATCACGCTCGCGTCCTTGCGGATCAGCAGCGACGACGCAAGCATCTGCTTGCACTGGTGCGCAAGCACCTTCAGGTCGTGCGTGAGCTCGGCGCCGACCGCGTCGGATTTTTCCGCCGACACGACCATCGCGTCGAGATCGCGCGTGATCTGTTTCGACGCTTCGAGCTGATGGGCAGGCGGCGGCTCGCCGGCCTCGGCCTTCTCGAGATTGTCGAGCACGGCCGCGAGGCCGCGCTGCAGCGCGTCGTCGTGGACGAGGTCGCCGTCGACCGAGCATGCGTTGCGGATCAGCGGCGCGGCGGCCGTGATCTGCGCGCCGAGCACGTGCGTCTGCACGAGCAGGTCGTTCAGCTCGGGCACGAAGCGCTGGTGCGCCTTCGGCTCGATCATCATCCGCTGGAACGCCTGCCCGAGGTTCGCGAATGCGATATGCACGTCCTTGCGTGCGAGGCGGTAGCGGTAGTCGTCGTCGAGGCTCGTGGCCGGCGTCTCGACCGCGGCGGCGATGACCGGCACCACGGCCGCGCCGTCGGCGGTGGGCACGGGCGGCGACGACGCACCGCGCCCGACGCGCCACACGGCCTCGAAATACTTGCGGGTCGCCGTGAGCATGTCGGCGACCTGCTTGCCCATCAGCCGGTATTCCCAGTACGGGAACAGCCGGCTCGCGGCGATCGCGATCATGCAGCCGACCACGGTGTCGATCGCGCGCTCGCCGATGATCCGCATGCTGCCCGGCGCGAGCAGGTGGAACATCAGCAGCACGTACGACGACGTGAATACGACGCTCGCCGCGTAGTTGAACAGCAGCAGGCTGTAGCTCATCACCATCGACCCGAACATGATCGCGATCAGCAGGTGCGGCTCCTTCACCGTGTAGATCAGCGCGATGCTCGCCGCGCAGCCGATCAGCGTGCCGACGATACGCTGCGCGTTGCGCTGCTTGGTCAGCGAATAGCCGGGCTTCAGGATGATGATGGTCGTCATCACGATCCAGTACGCGTTCGTGAGCGGCAGCAGCCGGCCGAGCCAGAAGCCGACCGCCACCGCGATCGTCACGCGCAGCGCGTGGCGCAAGCTCGGCGAGCTCATGTTCAGGTTCGAGAAGATCAGCAGCGGCGACATCCGGCGGCGCTGCAGGAAGCGCGTGAGTGCCTTGTCGATCTTCAGTTCGGTTTGCTGCGGATCGGCGTGGCCCGACAGGTTGCGGCGCATCCGTTCGATCAGGCGCGTCGCGCTCCAGATGCGCCGGAACGTCGCGAGCACGGCCGCATACGCTTCCGCGTTGGTGGCCGCGAAGTTCTTCTTGCGCATCAGCTCGATCTCGTACTCGATCGCGCGCAGTTCGGCCTTCACGCTGATCCGCGAATGCGGCGCGCGGTTCTCGAGCACCGCGAGGCCGATCTCCTCGAGATCGGCGGCCGCCTTGCCGATCAGGTCGCGGTAGAAAATGATCAGATCGGAGCCGCCGAACGTGTTGCGCACGAGCGGGTAGTCGGTGTGCGCGCCGACGAACAGCTCGTGCAGGTCGACGCTGTTGATGAACAGGTTGTACATCGTCGTGCGGCCGGGATCGAGCTTGCCGCGCCGCAGCTTCGGCAGGTTGCGCAGCACGATGTCGCGCGCGGTTTCCTGCGTTTCGACCGCGGTGATCTGCCGGGCGACGAGATTGCGGTAGCACTCGTCGAGATCGGCATCGAGATCGTAGAACTGCGCGCGCGCGAGCAGGTAGTCGGCGCACGCGAACAGGCTCTCGGCCAGCGCCTGCTGCTCGATCCGGCGCGCCTGCCATCGCGACACGAGCGTGGCCCAGTACGTATACCAGAGGCCGCCCGCGAGAATCCAGCCGGCGTTGACGAACGCCTGCAGCGGCGTGAATTTCTCCTCGAGCGTCATCACCATCATGAACAGCGTCGCGAAGCTGATCTGCGGCCAGCGGTTGCCGTAGACGACGATCAGCGACAGCACGAACGTGAGCGGCACGATCGTGAGCCACAGCGCGAAGATGTTCGGTGTCGCCAGGCCGGTGGCGAGCGCGGCGAGGAAGCCGATCACGCTGCACGCGAGCATTTCGTTGTGCTTGTACTTGAGCGGGCCCGGCATGTCGACGACGCATGCGCCGAGCGCGCCCGTCGAGATCGTGAAGCCGAGCTCCCGGTTGTGAAACACGATCAGGCACAGCACGGCCGGCAGCGAGACGCCGACCGCGATCCGCAGGCCGCCGAAAAAGTACTGGCTGTAGAAAAACTTTCTGATTTCGACCGAATAGCGCATCGATGGGCTGAATGGCAGACGAAGAGGCCCGGGGGCGGCGTATTTGACTGGCGACGAGTCTATCGTATTTCGCGGTCCGTAAAACCTGGCTTTCCGGCCGAGGTTCGCGGCGGCGGCCCATTTGCTATCCTTGGGGACCCTGTTCGCCCGGCTCGGCCGGCGCGAGGTTCCGACGCCCGCCTCATGCTCCATCTCTTCTATTCGAATCGTCACGAAACGCTGGCCGATGCGCTGCTCGAGGATCTGGCCGCGTTTCCGGCCCGCAACGGCCCGTGGGCGCCGCAGCAGGTCATCGTGCCGAGCGCGGCGCTGCGCCGCCGTCTCGAGCTCGACATCGCCGCGCGCAACGGCGTGTGCGCGAACGTCGAGTTCACCTATCTCGCGCAATGGCTGTGGGAGCAGATCGGCCGCGTGATGGAGGTGCCCAAGCGTTCGCCGTTCGCGCCCGACCGTCTCGTGTGGCGCTGCTACCGGCTGTTCGCGCAAGCGGCCGACAGCGCGCCGTGGCTCGCGTCGCCGCGGCTTGCCGCGTATCTGTCCGCCTCCGACGATGCGATGCGCTACGAGCTCGCGCATCGCGTCGCGGCCGTGCTCGATCATTACCTGACCTATCGCCCCGAATGGCTGGCCGCGTGGCAGGCCGGCGAGTCGGTGCTCGCGGGCGACGCCGCGCCGCGCGGGATCAGCGACGCCGCGCGCGACGACGAGCGCTGGCAGGCCGCGCTGTGGCGCGCGCTGCTCGCGGAACTGAGCGACAGCGGCACGCCGCCCGCGCACCGCTTCCTGGTCGAAGCGCGCCATCTCGATGCCGATGCGGTCGCGCGCGTCGACTGGCCGGAATCGGTCAGCGTGTTCGCACTACCGACGATGCCGCCGCTGCACGTCGCGCTGCTGCGCGAGCTGTCGCGCTGGATCGACGTGCGCGTCTACGCGCTGAACCCGTGCCGCGAATTCTGGTTCGACATCGTGACCGCCGCGCATGCCGAGGCGCTCGATGCGGCCGGCCGGCTCGACTACCAGGAAGTCGGCCATCCGCTGCTCGCCGAGTGGGGCCGGCAGACGCAGGCGCAACTGCACATGCTGCATGAGCTGACTGAAAGCGCCGCGTCGGGCGATGCGTCGCGTTTCGTCGAGAATCCCGCGCCGACGTGGCTCGCACGCGTGCAGAACGCGATCCTCGAACTGCAGCCGGAGGCCGAAGCCGGAGATGCGCCGGCCGAGCGCGGGATCGAGGTGCATGTGTGCCACAGCCTCGCGCGCCAGCTCGAGGTGCTGCACGACCGGCTGCTCGCGTGGTTCGACGCGGACGCGAGCCTGCAGCCGTCCGACGTGCTCGTCGCGGTGGCCGACCTCGCGGCGGCCGGGCCGCTGATCGATGCCGTGTTCGGCACGGCCGGCGCCGGCGGCGCGCGCGTGCCTTACCGGATCACCGGCCTGCCGCCGTCGCAGGCGAACCCGGTCGCGCGCGTGCTGCTCGACTGGCTCGCGTTGCCGGAGCGGCAGGTCGGCGCGCCGGAGCTGGTCGAGTGGCTGCGCGTCGACGCGGTGGCTGCGCGCTACGGCATCGATGCGGCCGCGCTCGAGACGGTGCAGACCTGGCTCGCGGCCGCCGGCGCGCGGCGCGGGCTATCGCCGCTCGCGAGTGACGACGCGGCCGTGCCTGCGCCGCGCCATACGTTCTCCGATGCACTCGCGCGGCTCTTTCTCGGTTATGCGATGCCCGAAGGCGCGGCGCCGGTCGGCGCGTGGCTGCCGATCGAGGCGGCCACGGGCAGCGAGGCCGAGCTGCTCGGCCGGCTCGCGCGCTTTACCGACGATCTCGATGGCTTTGCGCGGCGGCTTGCCGAATCGCACACGCCGCGTGGCTGGAGCGAACTGTTCGCCGACACGCTCGCGCGTTTCTTCGATTCGGGCGCCGCGTATGCGGACGCGCTCGCGGGCGTGCGCGACGCGCTCGACGCGATGCTGGCCGCGATGACGGAGGGCGCGCCCGACGAAGCGCTGCCGGCGGCCGTCGTCCGCGCGGGGCTTGCCGCGGCACTCGACGATCCGGCGCGCGGCGGGGTGCCGTGGGGCGGCGTCACGTTCTCGTCGCTGACGAGCCTGCGCGGCCTGCCGTACCGCGTCGTCTGCCTGCTCGGGATGGACGACGGCGTGCTGCCGAGCCTCGCACGTGCGGACGAATTCGACCTGATGGCCGTGTTGCCGAAGCTCGGCGACCGGCAGCGCCGCGACGACGAGCGCAACCTGTTTCTCGATCTGCTGCTCGCCGCACGCGACCGGTTGCTGATCGCGTACACGGGCCGCAGCATCCGCGACAACGCGCCGTTGCCGCCGGCGGCACTCGTCGACGAACTGCTCGACCATCTCGCGATCGTCACGGCCGGGCCCGACGCCGCGCCGGACGCGGTCGATGCCGCGCGGCGCGCGTTCATCGTCGAGCATCCGCTGCAACCGTTCGCGGCCGCGTATTTCCAGCCCGACAGCGGGCTCGTTTCCTATGACGCCGAGCGTGCGGCGCTCGCGTCGCTGCTGGCCGCCGATGCGTCGCGCGACGACCAGCGCGAACCGCCGTTCTTCGCGCAGCCGCTGCCGGCCGAACCGGTCGAACCCGTCGCGTTCAGCGAATTCGAACGGTTCTGGCGGCATCCCGCGCGTGCGCTGCTGCGCGCACGGCTCGGCATCGTGCTCGCCGACGCGCAGGCCGAACTGCTCGACCGGGAGCCGTTCACGCTCGACTTCACCGGCAGCGACGCGCTCGCCGAACGCGTGCTGCCGCTCCTCATCGAATCGGATGATGGGGCCGCGCACGATCATGCGCTGCGCATCGCCGATGCGAGTCCCGAACTGCCGGGCGGCGCGACGGGCGCAGTGTGGCGCGACCAGGCGCTCGGCTCGATGACGCAGCTTGCGTCGAACGTGCGCCGCGCGCTGGCCGACGGCATCGAACGGCGGCCGTTTTCGCTCGTCATCGCGCCTGCGTGGCCCGACACGGAACAGGCGCTGTTCGGCGCCGACGACGCGATGCTGTCGGGCGATGCGGTGAGCGCGCCGCTCGAACTGCACGGCACGCTGAACCGGCTCACGCCGGCCGGGCAGATCATCTACCGCTATGCGCGGCCGAGTGCGCGCGACTACCTGTCCGCGTGGCTTGCGCATCTCGTCTACTGCGCGGTCGAGCCGGGCGGCCCGCGCCGTACGCTGTGGTTCGGCAGCGGCGGCGCGTTCGAACTCACGCCGATCGCGGCGCCGCTCGAGCGGCTCGCGCCGCTTGCCGCGCTGTTTCGCGCAGGGCGGCGCATGCCGCTGCGTTTTTTCCCGCGCAGTGCGTGGGCGAGGGTGTCCGACGGCGAAGCCAAGGCCGCGAGCGTCTGGATCAACGAGCGCGTCGTGAGCGAAGCCGACGACCCGGCCATCGCGATCGCATGGCGCGGCGCGCATGCATCGCTCGACGAACCATTCGGCACGCTCGCGCGGCTCGTGTTCGAGCCGCTCGTCGAACATCTGAAGGAGGTCGCATGAGCGCCGTGTCGCAGCCGCAGCCGGCGCTCGAACTCGACGTGTTCGCGTGCCCGCTCGACGGCGTCAACCAGATCGAGGCATCGGCCGGCACCGGCAAGACCTGGAACATCTGCGCGCTGTATGTGCGCTTGCTGCTCGAAAAGGATCTCGGCGCGGACGAAATCCTCGTCGTGACCTTCACGAAGGCGGCAACGGCCGAGCTGCACGAGCGGATTCGCGGCCGGCTCGCGCAGCTCGCGCACGTGCTTGATACGGGCGACGACGGCGGCGATCCGTTCATCGCGCGCCTGCTCGAAACCACGCTCGGCGAAGACGGCGCGCTCGATCCCGAGACGGCCGCGAAGCGGATCCGGCGCGCGCTGCGCGCGTTCGACCAGGCCGCGATCCATACGATCCACGCGTTCTGCCAGCGCGCGTTGCAGGAAGCGCCGTTCGCGGCCGCGATGCCGTTCGCGTTCGACATGGAGGCCGACGACGCATCGCTGCGCTTCGAACTCGCGGCGGACTTCTGGCGCACGCGCGTCGAACCGGCGGCCGCACGCTGGCCGGGCTTCGCGACCTGGCTCGTCGAATCGGGCGCCGGCCCGGCCGCGCTCGATGCGCAACTCGCGCGCCGGCTGAAGAAGCCGCTCGCCGCGCTGCGCTGGGACGGGGTGACCGAGCCGGACGAATCGGCCGAGGCCGCCGCGGCCGAATGCTTCGCGGAGGCGGCGCGGATGTGGGCGGCCGAGCGCGACGCGATCGATACGTTGCTGCGCACCGCGCAGCCCGCGCTCAACCAGCGCTCGCACAAGCCCGACGCGGTTGCCGATGCGCTCGCCGCTTGGGCCGCGCATTTCGCGCAGGGCGACGCGACGGCCGCGCTGCCGAAGGCCGCGCTGAAGCTCACGCGCAGCGCGCTTGTGAAAGCGACGAAAAAGGGCGGCGCGACGCCCGAACACGCGTTCTTCGACGTGGCGGACGCGCTCGAAGCCGCCGTGGCCGCAGCCGAAGCCGCGCAGCGTGCGCGCTGGCTCGCGCTGATCGCCGAATGGCTCGACATGGCGCCCGGCGAGCTGGCCGAGCGCAAGCGTACGCGGCGGGTCGTGTCGTTCGACGATCTGCTCGCGAACCTGTATCACGCGCTGCATGCGCATCCGTGGCTCGCCGACACGCTGCGTGCGCGCTATCCGGCCGCGCTGATCGACGAGTTCCAGGATACCGACCCGCTGCAGTTCGCGATCTTCAACCGGATCTTCGCGCCGGGCGGGCCGCTCTTCCTCGTCGGCGATCCGAAGCAGGCGATCTACAGCTTCCGCGCGGCCGATCTGCATACCTATCTTGCGGCGCGCGCGAGCGCGAGCGCGTGCTACACGCTGGCGGTCAACCAACGCTCGACGCCCGCGATCGTCGATGCGTGCAACCGCTTCTTCATGTCGAATCCGCGCGCGTTCGTGCTCGACGGGCTCGACTATTACGCGGTGCGTGCCGGCACGCGCGTGCGTGCGCCGTTCGTCGACGAAACCGATCCGGGCCCGGCCGGCGATTTCCGGGTGTGGGCGCTGCCGGGCGGCGAAGGCACGCTGCTCAAGCGCGACGCGCAGGCGCAGGCCGCCCAGGCCTGCGCGGCCGAGATCGCGCGGCTGATGCGCGGTGCGCGCGAAGGGCACGCGCGGCTGGGCGACACGCCGCTGTCGCCGGGCAACATTGCGGTGCTCGTGCAGACGCACCGGCAGGGCAGTCTCGTGAAACGCGTGCTTGCCACATGGGGCATCGGCAGCGTCGAACTGGCGCAGGCATCGGTGTTCTCGACCGGCGACGCCGAGCAACTCGAACGCGTGCTGGCGGCGATCGACGCGCCGGGCGACCTGCGGCGTCTGCGCGCGGCGCTCGCGGCCGACTGGTTCGGCCTCGATGCCGGTGCGCTGTGGCGGATGGAGCAGGGCGACGGCGATGCGTCGCACGAAGCGTCCGCGGTCGACAGTGCCGACGCGATGAGCTGGGTCGAACGTTTCTCGCGGTATCGGCTGTTGTGGCGCGAACGCGGTTTCGCGGTGATGTGGCGCACGTTCACGCGCGAGCTGCGGATCGCCGAGCGGCTGATGGCCGGCGCGGACGGCGAACGCCGCGTGACCGACATCAACCATCTGGCCGAGCTGACGCAAGCGCGTGCCTCCGCGCAGCCGGGCATCGCGCCGACGCTGCGCTGGCTCGCCGCGCAACGGCTCGACGGCGGCGGCGAGGAGGCGCAGTTGCGTCTCGAATCCGATCGCAACCTCGTGCAGATCGTGACCGTGCACAAGTCGAAAGGCCTTGAATACGCGATCGTGTTCTGTCCGTTCCTGAACGACGGCGGGTTGCGCGAGCCGCCTTCGTCCGCGCTGCCCGATGCGCGCGAGTATCACGACGACGCGGGCGACGCCGTGCTGCATTACGGATGCGACGACGAAGCGGCCGCGCACGCGGCACGGCAGGCGATGCGCGAGCAGGCCGCGGAACGCGCGCGGCTCGTCTACGTGGCGCTCACGCGCGCGGTCTATCGCTGCTATGTCGTCGCCGGGCCGTATCTGTCGTCGCGCTCGACGCGCGAAGCGCGGCGCAGCGTGCTCAACTGGCTCGTCGCCGGCGCCGGCCAGTCGTTCGATGCGTGGCTCGACGAGCCGCCCGACGAAGCCGCGCTCGAAGCCGCGTGGCTTGCGCTCGCGGGCGGCCCCGTGAGCGTCGCGCCGCTGCCGGCGCCCGTGCGCCGCGAGCGTCTCGCGGCCGGGCACGACGCATCGCAGACGCTCGCGGCGCGCCATGCGACGCGCGTGCTGCGCGACGCGTGGCGGATGGCGAGCTTCAGTTCGCTGACTGCGTCGATGGCACGCGAGGAGGCCGGCGTCGCGGCCGTGCCCGACGACGAACTGCGGCCCGACCACGATGCGCTTGCCGAGGTGGCGCCGGACGGCGAGTTCATCCTGGCCGATACGGTTGCGCCCGAACCGCCTGACGACGACATCCTCGTGTTTCCGCGCGGCGCGGCGGCGGGCGAGTGCCTGCACCGGCTGTTCGAACTCAGCCGGTTCACGGAGCCCGAATCGTGGCACAAGGCCGCGCTCGGCGCGCTGCACGACCGGCCGGTCGAGGCCGAGCCCGAACTCGCGACGCGCCTGCCGGCGATGATGGCGCGGCTCGTCGACGATGTCGTGCGCACCGAACTCGTGCCGGGCATGCGGCTTGCCGATCTCGATCCCGCGAAGCGGCTCGACGAAATGGGGTTCCTGTTCCCGGCGCCGTCGCTCGACCTGACGGCGCTGCGCCGGCTGCTGGTCGCGCACGGCTACCCGGACGTTGCACTGGAGGCGGGCATGCTCGCCGGATTCATCAAGGGTTTCATCGACATGATCGTCGAACACGACGGCCGCTTCTGGATCGTCGACTGGAAGTCGAACCATCTCGGCACGACGCCGGACGCCTACGGCCCGCGCGCGCTCGACGTCGCGATGGCCGATCACGCGTATCACCTGCAGGCGCTGCTCTATACGGTCGCGCTGCATCGCTACCTGCGCGGGCGGCTGCCCGATTACGACTACGACACGCATATCGCGGGCTACCTGTACCTGTTCGTGCGCGGCGTGCGGCCCGACTGGCGCAGCGGCGGCGAGCCTGCCGGCGTGCATGCGCGGCGGCCCGAACGCGCGCTCGTCGACGCACTCGACCGGATGATGGAAGGGGGCCGCGCATGAATGCGTCCGACGACACGCTCGAATTTACCGGCGGCCTCGTCGCGCGGCTGCCCGAGCCCGCCGATTTCGGCATCGCGCTCGCGGAAGGCTTCGCGCGCCGCATCGGCGACCTCGCGCGGCGCGCCGGCGCGCCGGCCGCGGCCGCGCGCTGGGCCCGTCCCCTATACACATCTCCGAGCCCACGAGACCGTACTAGATCTCGTCTG
>NZ_JAOTQT010000037.1:0-53977 GCF_025685725.1 Burkholderia sp. BKH01
GCGCAGCCGCGGCATGCGCGGTCAGGTTCGCGGCGATCGCGGCCACCGTGGCGGCCGGGCCGCCCGGCTGCAGCGGCGCGCGCGGGGCGGCCGACGTGGCGCCCGTAGCGGCGCTGCGCATGCCGGCCTTCGGATCGAGGACGAACTGGACTTCGATCGGCGCATTCCAGAAATCCCGGGCCAGATCGGAGATCCGGCCCGAAAACTGGCTCTTGACCCAGTCCAGCTTGAAGCGGTTCGGCGCGGCGATGGACAGCGTGTTCGCCGACGCATCGAAGGCCACCGGGGCCAAGGGTTTGATCCACGTCACGTACTGCTGGGGCGTCAGCTCGCGCTCCAGCAGTGCGGAACAGTGTTGCCAGAAATCGTTCATCAAGTAGCTGTCGTTTTTTGCATGCACAGCGCGGCTCGCCGGCGCCCTTGTCGCGGTCACGCAACAAGGCCCGAAGCGGTCGTGCGAGCGTGCCTCGGACGCCTGCGTCACAGTCGTGGAGAGGCAGGCGGGAGCCGAAGCGGCGTGCGGGATTCTTGGAGATAAGGCGAGATTCTAACGCCAAACGCGGCCACAGCGGGACTTATCCACAGGCCGGATTGGTGGGTCGCGGGGCCGGATCGGCGTGGGCCGGCACAGGCGCGTGACTCGTAAAGTATTGACCGTCAAGAGAAAAACGGTTTAAATAGCGGGTTCCGCGAAAACCAATCCTGTATTCCCGGCGATTGCGTTCGCCCGAATGCCTCCGGTTAAGGGCACGCGGTCCCCTGAATTTCGACATTCTCGAACAAGTGAGAACATCATGAAACGTACTTACCAACCGTCCGTGACGCGCCGCAAGCGCACCCATGGCTTCCGTGTCCGCATGAAGACGGCAGGTGGCCGCAAGGTCATCAACGCTCGCCGCGCGAAGGGCCGCAAGCGCCTCGCCATCTAAGGCAGGTTGCGCGCTGTGTCCGCCGTCCGCAGTCCTGCGGAAGGTGCCGTCGAGCCGGGTGCGAATCCGTCGCAGACGAAAGCCGCCTTCCCGAAAGCTGCGCGACTTCTGAAAACGGATGAATTTTCATCCGTTTTTCGTTTGCGCCCCTGGCGGCGTTCCGCGCACTTCGTGATTTACGGCAAGCCGACCGGTCAGCCCGCGCGTCTGGGGCTCGTCGTCGGCAAGAAGTATGCGCCGCGTGCAGTCACGCGTAACCTCGTGAAGCGGCTGGCGCGCGACGCGTTTCGCTTGCGCCGGGCCGAGTTCGCCGGTTACGACCTGCTGCTGCGGCAGCACACGCGCTTCGACAAGAAAGCGCTGCCGAGCGCGGCTTCCGCCCCGCTCGCGGCGATGTGCGCGGCCGAAATCCGCGAGCTGCTCGACAGGGCAGTCCGGGAGATCGCCCGCCGTGCGTCGAAGCCCGCGTCCGAGTGACGCATCCGTTCGCGGTGCGGCGTTCGCGCCCGCCCGGCCGGTTTTGACGCGGCGCCGAACGGTGCCGCCCAAGGTATGGAAACGGTCTTGATCGCGTTGCTGCGCTTCTACAAGGTTGCCGTGAGCCCCCTGCTCGGCAACCGTTGCCGTTTTTATCCTTCCTGTTCGGATTACGCGCGTGAGGCAATCCAGTATCATGGCGCCGCGCGCGGCACGTATCTCGCCGTCAGGCGCGTGTGCCGATGCCATCCGTTTTCCGCGGGCGGCATCGACCTCGTCCCGCCGCCCAACTCCGACACTCGCGCTCGCGGCGAAGCCGACGCGCGGTCCCATCGACTCTGAGACAACGCATGGATATCAAACGCACCGTCCTATGGGTGATCTTCTTCATGTCAGCTGTCATGCTGTACGACAACTGGCAGCGTTCCCATGGACGCCCGTCGATGTTCTTCCCGAGCGCCACGCAGACGGCCCCCGCGGCCGCTGCCGGCGGCGCATCGGGCACGGGCGCGACGACGACGACCGCAGGTGAAGTGCCTGCCGCCGCAGCCGGCGCCGCACCGTCGACGACGGCACCGGCCGCCCAGGCGCAGCTCGTGAAGTTCTCGACCGACGTCTACGACGGCGAAATCGACACGCGCGGCGGCACGCTCGCGAAGCTGACGCTGAAGAAGCAGGGCGACGGCAAGCAGCCCGACCTGTACATCACGCTGTTCGACCACACGGCCGGCCACACGTATCTCGCACGCTCGGGCCTGCTCGGCGGCGACTTCCCGAACCACAACGACGTCTACACGCAGGTGAACACCGGCTCGACGTCGATGACGGGCGACCAGAACGCGCTGAAGCTGTCGTTCGAATCGCCGGTGAAGGGCGGCGTGAAGGTCGTGAAGACCTACACGTTCACGCGCGGCAGCTACGTGATCGGCGTCGATACCAAGATCGACAACGTCGGCACGGCGCCTGTCACGCCGACGGTCTACATGGAACTCGTCCGCGACAACACGGCCGTCGAAACGCCGATGTTCTCGCACACGTTCCTCGGGCCGGCGGTCTACACGGACGCGAAGCACTTCCAGAAGATCAACTTCAGCGACCTCGACAAGAACAAGGCCGACTACGTGACCTCCGCCGACAACGGCTGGGTCGCGATGGTGCAGCACTACTTCGCGTCGGCATGGATTCCGCAGCAGGGCACGAAGCGCGACATCTACGCTGAGAAGATCGATCCGACGTTGTATCGCGTCGGCGTGAAGCAGCCGGTCGCCGCGATCGCGCCGGGCCAGTCGGCCGACGTGCAGGCACGCCTGTTCGCCGGTCCGGAAGAAGAGCGCATGCTCGAAGGCATCGCGCCGGGCCTGGAGCTCGTGAAGGACTACGGCTGGGTGACGATCATCGCGAAGCCGCTGTTCTGGCTGCTCGAGAAGATCCACGGCTACGTCGGCAACTGGGGCTGGGCGATCGTGCTGCTGACGGTGCTGATCAAGGCCGTGTTCTTCCCGCTGTCGGCTGCGAGCTACAAGTCGATGGCGCGCATGAAGGAAATCACGCCGCGCATGCAGGCGCTGCGCGAACGCTTCAAGAGCGATCCGCAGAAGATGAACGCGGCGCTGATGGAGCTGTACAAGACCGAGAAGGTCAATCCGTTCGGCGGCTGCCTGCCGGTCGTGATCCAGATCCCGGTGTTCATTTCGCTGTACTGGGTGCTGCTCGCGTCGGTCGAGATGCGCGGCGCGCCGTGGATTCTGTGGATCCACGACCTGTCGCAGCGCGATCCGTTCTTCATCCTGCCGGTGCTGATGGCCGTGTCGATGTTCGTGCAGACGAGCCTGAACCCGACGCCGCCGGACCCGGTCCAGGCGAAGATGATGAAGTTCATGCCGATCGCGTTCTCGGTCATGTTCTTCTTCTTCCCGGCCGGCCTTGTGCTGTACTACGTCGTGAACAACGTGCTGTCGATCGCGCAGCAGTACTACATCACGCGCAAGCTCGGTGGGGTCAAGAAGAAACCGGCCTGACGCCCGTCGCACCCGCGGGCGCGCTGCCCGCGATGCACGTAAAAAAGCCGCATGGTTCGCCCATGCGGCTTTTTTGTTTCTCGGTGGCGGCGGCGCGCGGTGTGCGATGTGCGTGCCGTTCCTGGTCAGGATTTCTTCGCTTCGATTTTCGGTTCGCCGTAGAACTGCTCGACCAGTTCCTGAACGAGGTAGCGGTGATGCGGAGACAGTGCCTCGATCTTCGACGCGAGTTCGATCGTTTCGGGCGTCGGCGGATAGCGTTCGTCGCGCGGCAGCGGTTGCGGCGTCGGGTGTTCGATCACGCTCGGTGACGGCCCGTAATGCAGCCAGTGCAGTTCGACGCGCAGCCATTCGGCGAGCGTTTCGAGTTTGTCCGACGTCGGAATCGTGCGGCCCGTCAGCCACTTGTGCGCGGTTTGCGGCGAAACGGGATGCGTTCCGCGGTGGCGCAGATTGAACCGATTCGCCAGCTCCGTCGCGCCGGTGACCTTCTCCGGACTGCGCCGCAGGGCGAATTTCAGGCGTTCCGAGAACGCGGCTTTTTCTTCGGATGTCGGCATGGGGGAGATTGTGCAATTCCACCGATGCGTTTCAGACAACCATGTGAGATAAGCGTATCTTATTCAGACTAATCCCGGACTTGCGCAGGATGAGCCGCGGAATTGAGGGACGCCGTGTCAGGCCGCTCCGGCAGGCATACTCGTCCGAAACGGTGGCTGTGTCATCGCGCAGGATTGATACTCGACTTATCCCCGGTGGGATAAATTCGGGCGAGTCCGAATCCGGCATGGCGCCCGGTGGCATATGAGCCGGCACGCTACAATGCCGGCGTTCCGATGCCCGAACTGTTGCGCGGGCGCACCACTCATTGCCTGATCACCCGATTCATCCGATTCCCATGCTCGCTACCGATTCCGATCCGATCGTCGCCATTGCCACTGCTGCCGGCCGGGGCGGCATCGGCGTCGTCCGCGTGTCGTTCGGGCGCGGCGGCGAGGCGGCCGCGCTGCCGCTGATCGACGCGTTGTGCGGGCAGAAGCTCGCGCCGCGCCATGCGAGCTACGTGCCGTTCCTGGACGAGCACGGCGCGCCGCTCGACCGCGGGATCGCGCTGTATTTCCCGGCGCCGCATTCGTACACCGGCGAGCACGTGCTCGAACTGCAGGGGCATGGCGGGCCGATCGTGATGCAGCTGCTGCTGCAGCGCTGCCTGGATGCGGGGCGCGGCTTCGGCTTGCGGCTCGCGGAGCCGGGCGAGTTCACGCGGCGCGCGTTCCTGAACGACAAGCTCGACCTCGCGCAGGCCGAGGCCGTTGCCGACCTGATCGAGGCAAGCACCGAGGCCGCTGCGCGTTCGGCCGGGCGTTCGCTCGATGGCGCGTTTTCGCGGCAGATCCACGCGCTCGTCGAAGACGTGATCACGCTGCGGATGCTGGTCGAGGCGACGCTCGATTTTCCGGAAGAGGAAATCGACTTCCTGGAGGCCGCCGATGCACGCGGCAAGCTCGCGAAGATCCGTGCGCAGCTCACGCACGTGCTTGGCGATGCGCGGCAGGGTGCGCTGCTGCGCGAAGGGTTGTCGGTCGTCCTTGCCGGACAGCCGAACGTCGGCAAGTCGTCGCTGCTGAATGCGCTGGCCGGCGCGGAACTGGCGATCGTCACGCCGATCGCCGGGACGACGCGCGACAAGGTTGCGCAGACGATCCAGGTCGAAGGGATTCCGCTGCACATCATCGATACGGCCGGGTTGCGCGAGACGGAGGATGAAGTCGAGCGGATCGGCATTGCGCGCACGTGGAGCGAGATCGAGCGTGCGGACGTCGTGCTGCATCTGCTCGATTCGCGCACGGGGCTGACGCCGGACGACGAGACGATCGCGGCGCGGTTTCCGGGCCGCGTGCCGGTGGTGCGTGTTCTGAACAAGACGGATCTGACCGGCGTGCCGGCCCGCGTCGAGCATCCGGCGGCGGAAGGGGATCTGACCGAGGTGCATCTGTCGGCGAAGCGCGGCGACGGGATCGACATGCTGCGCGCGGAACTGCTGCGGATAGCGGGGTGGCAGGCGGGGGCCGAAGGCGTATATCTCGCGCGCGAGCGGCATTTGATCGCGTTGCGAGCGGCGCAGGAGCATCTGGCGCAAGCGGCGGATCATGCGGAGCAACGAGCGCAGTCGCTGGATCTGTTTGCCGAGGAGCTGAGGCTCGCGCAGGAACAGCTCAATGCGATTACCGGGGAGTTCACTTCGGACGATCTGCTGGGGGTGATTTTCAGCAGGTTTTGTATCGGGAAGTGATTGGACGGTGCGACGATCGATCTCGCCAAGGCGATCCTCGAAACTGATCGAAGACGCGGAAAAGGATACGCGCGTCGAGCGTCTCCACTACGAAACGCTCGCCGCGCTACAGGTATTTCTGATGCATGGCGAACTGACCACGCCGGCCTGATTGCGTTGCAGTCCGGATCGTCGATCCCGCATCGGCACGCATGCCGATCGACGCGTCCGGATCTTCACCCGCGTCAATCCCAATGCCGATGATGGTGGTAATACCCGCCATCACCGTAATACCCGCCACCGTCAGGCACCACGATACAGCCGCTCAGCAACACGGCGACGCCGGCAATCAGCAAAAGGGTTTTCTTCATGGCGCTCACCTGCTCGGGTTCGATATGAAACCCAGCATAGCGAGCGCCCGCAACACGGGCTGTAAGCATTGGTATCCCTGCCACGCATTGCGTAACGGCGCATTATTCCGGTCAAAATGACCGTAACAAATGCCCCAAACAGCAGACGTTTTCAGGCGGCGACGACCCTGTTTCGCCCCGTATCCTTCGCACGATACAGCGCGGCATCGGCGGCTTCGATCAACGCATCGGGTGTCGACAGATCGTCGGCCGACACGGTCGCGCAGCCGACGCTGACGCTCACGCGCCCCGCCGGCGAAGCAGGCATCGCGAGATCGAGCCGCAACACGGCTTCGCGCACCTCTTCGGCAACGACCCGCGCGCCGCGCGCGCCCGTGTTCGGCAGCACGATCGCGAACTCCTCGCCGCCGTAGCGCGCGACGATATCCGCTGGCCGCCTCACGGCGCCGGCCAGCGCGTTCGCGACCGCGATCAGGCACGCATCGCCCTTCACGTGACCGAACGCGTCGTTGTATGCCTTGAAGCGATCGACGTCGACCATCAGCATCGACAGCGGTTCGCCTTGCCGCCGCGCCTGCAGGAACAGCGTATGGAAATGATCGTTGAAGTGGCTGCGGTTGAACGCGCCCGTCAGCCCGTCGCGTGAGGAAGATCGAATCAGCGTTGCATGCGCCTCGAACAGCTGCTGGTACAGCATCGTCACTTCCCATGCGAGCACGCACACGAGCACGCCGGGCGTGAACATGCTGAACACGCGCGCGACATACCAGCCGACCGTGAAGCGGTTCGTGGTCAGCAGGTTCAGCGTCGTGTCGGTGAGGCACGCGAGCACCGCGATCGCAAGCCACAGGTCGAGCGTCGTGCGCAGCCGGCCGGAGGCCAGCACGGCCACGAGCGCAAGCGCGTTGAGTATCCACACGACGAGCGCGACGCCATTGACGGGCAGCAAGGCCGCGTCGCCGGGCGGATGGAACGCGGGCGGCAGCGATACGTTCAGCGCGAGCGCGCACAGCAGCGCGGCCGCAGCGGCCGGCCCGCCGACCAGCGCGATGGCCCACCGGCGCGTCTGCTTCTCGCCGACCGGTGCGTGCGTCAACCGCTCGCGCGCGAGCAGCGCGGCCATCACGAAGCACGGGAAGCCCGCATGCCAGAAGATCCACATCCACGCGGCGCTTTGCGGGCGCGCGCCAAGCAGGCCCTGCGGCGCGAACACGCCCGGAAAGGTGAGCAACTGCAGCGCGACGGCGAGCGCGGTGAATGCATAGGCGCCGCCGAGCGCGCCGAGCACGGGCTGGCGCGTCACGGTGAACTGCGCGCCGAGGAAGAACGCGGCGATGCTCGCGGTCGTAAACACGGTGAGCGCGCACATCGGCATGAACGGCTCGATGGCCGGCAGCGTGACGTTCGCGTGCGGCGCGGCGATCCCGAGCGCAAGCAGGATGACGAGCGCCGTCAGCGCGCCGAACCAGAGCTGACGACGCGTCGTGTGCTGGATCAGGATGCCTTCCATGGAGTCCCCCGGACACGCGTGCGCAAACGCCCGGTCTTGCGCCGGGCGCCACGCATCCCGGCCGCGGCGCGACCGGTGCGGCCCGATCCTATCGCGTTATTGGCGCGCGCTCAAATGCCGAGCCCCGGGCCGAAGTTGCCGGCGACCCAGTGCGTGACGGCGTCGACGTCCGCGTAGTCCTGTTCGGGCAGGCCGTCGAGCATCGACAGCACCTCGTTGCTGGCGCCGGCATCGCGCGCGGCATCGACGATCGCATCCTTGTTCGCCGGGTAGCGGACGGCCGCCAGCACGTCGGCGATCTGCAGGTCGATCGTTTCGTTGGGGATATCGTGCGGAGGGAGGGCGGGCTTGTCGTTCACGTCGGCGTCTCGCGGGTTGGGCGGGGATCGGTTCGAAGCGGAATAAGGGCGCATCACGCGTTGCCCGGCCCGGGGCGGCCCGGCCGGCGCGCACTGCGGATCGTCGGCGATCGGCTCAATGCCCGCGTCGCACGCGGCGCCACGGATGCTTCCAGTCGATGTGCGGGGCATTTTCGTCGCGCGGATGCTGGCGCCGATGTTCCTGCCAAAGTTCGTCGGAAAACAGCGCTGCGACGATCACGAGCGGCAGCACGAGAAAAATACCGAGTATGACTTGCTCGATCACGATAGCCTCCCTGCAGTGGCAGGAACCCTTGCTCACATTCTAGGCTCTGAACTTCGCCCGCGTTCAACTTCTTGCAGCGCGGAACGAGCCCGAACGCGGCTGCGCCGCGCGGGCGTTCCGCACGTGCGCCGGCATCAAAAAGGACATGAACATGCAACTCCAGAACGATACCAATACGCTTGCGCTGCGGCCGCTGGAGCGCCAGGACCTGCGCTTCGTCCACGAGCTGAACAACGACGCGAAGATCATGCGCTACTGGTTCGAGGAGCCGTACGAAACCTTCTCGGAACTGTCGCAGCTGTATGACCGCCACGTGCACGATCAGCGCGAGCGCCGTTTCGTCGCGGTCGATGCGCAAGACGAACTGGTCGGTCTCGTCGAGCTGATCGAGCTCGACTACATCCATCGCCGCGGCGAGTTCCAGATCATCATCGCGCCGCAATGCCAGGGGCGCGGCTATGCGGGCCAGGCGACGCGCCTCGCGATCAAGTACGCATTCAACGTACTGAACATGCGCAAGCTGTACTTGATCGTCGATACGTCGAATGCGGCGGCGATTCACGTGTACGAAAAATGCGGTTTCCAGCACGAGGCTGAATTGAAGGAAGAATTTTTCGGCAACGGCGCGTATCACAACGCTTATCGCATGTGCATCTTCCAGCGCGATTATTTCGAGCGCCAGCAATCGGCCTGAATAAGGCAGGGTAAACACGCTGACGAACGACGCCCGCGGCACGGCCTCCGCGGGCGCAGGATGCATGCGGGGAAACACGGATAAATACGGACGCGCTTATACCTGGCATTTTTCTTGTATCAGGTAAATGCGATTCCGCGCTGCGGTAAAGTCGGATCGTTTCGGATGACTTTATGTGCAACGCATCAAAATGATCCGGATATCGAAATGGATTATCCAAACCGTTCAATCACCGCCTTGTAACTTTGCTGAAAGTCTTGCCGGGCAATGCTTTCCGCCCGGCGCCACGGGCCTGTTCGTCGCACGGCAGGCTTTGTTCCACGCGCACATCGCGTGAAAAACGGGCTGCGCACGGGGTGCGACAATCCGCCGCTATTGCGGTCGCACAACAAATGTGCTTGCTATCGCTTGCCGGTCTTCTAAAGTGAAAAACGCGGGTTCACGATCACCTTTAAACACATAGCTAACCCAAGCCTGGTGCCCGCAAGCCTGGAGACAAAAAATGATGAAGCGTACCGGTATCCTTTTTGCCCTCGTCGGCGCATTTTGCGCAGTGTCGATTGCGCAGGCCGGCGGCGATTCGGCCGTCAAGCCGAAGCAGGAAATCCAGCTGACGAAGAATGCCTGGGGCTGCCTGTCGAAAGACAATCTGGATTCCGTACTGAATCACGAGCGCGACGGCAAGTCGCAGGCGAAGCAGCAGTACTTCGACGACTACCGCTGCCTGTCGGTGCCGGAAGGCCAGCGCTTCCGCGTGGTGTCGGTCGACCAGGGCGACGTGCAGTTCGTCAGCGCCGACAACAGCGACCAGCAGGGTCTCTGGACCGATTCGCGCTTCGTCAAGCAATAACCGCCCGATCACCGCGCAGTCGTACGACGCGCGAGCGCGCCGGCCCGATGAGCCGGCGGCGCGAACCGAACACGGCCCGGCAGATGCCGGGCCGTTGCACTGTGGGGCGCACATGACACGCGCCGGACGGCGCGCATTCGGTATCATCACGGCCCGACCGAACCGAATGCCCGCCCGGGCCGCATCCGCATGGCGCTGAAATCCACGATCTACAAAGCCGAACTGCAAATCGCCGACATGGATCGGCATTACTACGCCGATCACGCGCTGACGGTGGCGCGCCATCCGTCGGAAACGGACGACCGGATGATGGTGCGCATCGTCGCGTTCGCGCTGTTCGCGCACGAGCGGCTCGAATTCTGCAAGGGGCTGTCGGACGTCGACGAGCCCGATCTGTGGCAGAAGGATTTGACGGGCGCGATCGACGTGTGGATCGAGGCCGGCCAGCCCGACGAGCGGCGTATCTCGAAGGCGGCCGGCCGCGCCGGGCAGGTCACGGTGATCGCCTACGGCGGCAAGACGTCGGATATCTGGTGGCAGGGCGTGCGCAGCAAGGTCGAGCGGCTGCGCAACGTGCAGGTGCTGTCGCTGGCCGATGGCGTCGCGGCCGAGCTTGGGCAGCTCGCGGAGCGCACGATGCGCCTGCAGTGCACGGTGCAGGACGGCGCGGCGTGGATCTCGAGCGCCGACCACGATCCGATCGCGGTCGAATGGACGGTGCTGAAGGCGCGCGCGGGCGCGTGACGGCCCGCGCACCGGCCGTGCTCAGCCGATCGCGGCCGGCGGCCCCTTGAATTCCAGCATGTTGCCTTCGGGATCGAACAGGTAGATCGACGGCCCGTAGCCGCCGGCGCCGTAGCGTTCCGCGGGGGCGCCCGGCCGCGCGCCATGCGCGGCGAAATGCGCGATCAGCGCGTCGGGGTCGAACGGCTCGACGCGCAGGCACAAGTGATCGAGGTTGCGTCCCGTGCCGGGCGGGCCGCTGTCGGGACGGTCGATCGGGCCGCCGACCGACAGCAGGTCGATCAGCGCATCGCCGGCGCGCAACTGCACGAGGCCCAGATCGGGCTGTTCTTTCTCCACGTGGCAACCGACGGCGTCGCAGTAAAAGCGCGTCATCGCTGCCATGTCGGTCACGCGCAGCACGATGTGATCGATCGCGCGGATGGTGGGTTTCATGGGCGGATACTCCTTCGCAGTCAACGAGCATCGAGTGTAGACGCATCGCGCCTGCGCCGCCGGCCGGAACGCGGCACAATCGACAGACGAAAAAAAGCCCGTTCACGCAGAGCGGAACGGGCTTAATCCATATCAGGAGGAGACATGGAGGAGACAGTTCCAACTATACACACGGCGATGGTGCGACGCAATATTCCAAATGCAAAAAAACGTCAGGACGGCGATTTGTCGCATTCGCACTGCAGCAAAATGGTGACGGGACGATGACGAAAACCGCGCCGGAGCAGCCGGCGCGGCCGTTTTGTCGGATTTATTTCGGGGTGATCCGCCCCCGGTTCGCCGGCACGAATCACAGAGCAAGATTCAGGGCGCGACGGCACGTGCCGATGTCTAGAGTAGGCACCATCTACACTAGAGAGTGCGAGGTTCAGATGAAAACCGCCTATCCGACCGACGATGCCCGCTGGGGCGCAGTGACCGAGCGCGATCCGCATGCGGACGGCGCGTTCTTCTATGCCGTGCGCACGACCGGCGTGTTTTGCCGCCCGACCTGCGCGTCGCGGCTGCCGCGACGCGAGCATGTGTCCTTCTTCGCCGATCCGGCGGCCGCGCGTGCGGCCGGCTTCCGGCCCTGCAAGCGCTGCCAGCCGGAAGGGCTGCCGCGCGAGCTCGAGATCGTCAACCGCGCGTGCGCGGTGCTCGACGCGCATGCCGAGCGGCTCACGCTGCAGCAGCTGAGCGACGCCGTGCACGTGAGCCCGTTCCACCTTCAGCGATTGTTCAAGCGCGTGGTCGGCGTGTCGCCGCGGCAGTACCAGGCCGCGCAGCGCGGCGCCGCGCTGCGGCAGGCGCTGCAAAGCGGGCAGCCGGTCACGCAGGCGGCCGTCGATGCCGGCTTCAACTCGCCGTCGCGGCTCTATGCGTCGGTGCCGCGCGAGCTCGGGATGGCGCCGTCCGCGTTTCGCCGCCAGGGCGCGGGCCTGCGGATCGACTATGCGACCGCGTCGACGTCGCTCGGCACGGTGCTCGTTGCCGCGACCGAACAGGGCATCTGCCGGATCGCGTTCGGCGACGAACCGGCGTTGCTGGTCGGCGAGCTGAAGGACGTATTCGCGCGCGCCGAACTGGTCGAATCGTCCGCGCGGCTCGCGCCGTTCGTCACGCAGATCCGCGCGTACCTGGACGGCACGCGGCACGCATTCGACCTGCCGCTCGACATCGCGCCGACCGCGTTCCAGCAGCGCGTGTGGGAAGCGCTGACGCATATTCCGTACGGCGAAACGCGCAGCTACTCGGAGATCGCCGAGGCGCTCGGCTCGCCGCGCGCGGTGCGCGCCGTGGCGTCCGCGTGTGCGTCGAACCCGGTCGCGCTCGCGATTCCGTGCCACCGAGTCGTGCAAAAGGGCGGCGCGCTCGCCGGGTATCGCTGGGGCGTGCGCCGCAAGGCGACGCTGCTGGCGGCCGAGGCGCGTCATGCGCACGACGATGAAAACGAAGCCGTGACGGAGGGAAGTGCAGTTTGAGCATCGCGAAAACAACGATCACGTCAATCGTGAACGGCGGCCATGTGCCGCCGTCCGCGCAGATGGAACTGCGCTTCAACGCGCCCTACGACTGGGCGCGCGTGCTGCGCTTCTTCAGCGGGCGCGCGATTCCGGGCGTCGAGCAGGTCGCGGACGGTGTGTATCGCCGCATCGTCGACCTGCATGGCGACTCTGGCCGACTCACCGTCATAAAACATCCGCGCAAGCATTGCCTGATCGCGACTGTCGAAGGGGCGGTCGCGCGTCATGTCGACGAAACGTTCGCCGCGCGCGTCGCGACGATGTTCGACCTCGGCGCCGATCCGGCTGCGATCGGCGGCGGGCTCGCGCGCGATCCGTGGTTCGCTCCGCTCGTCGAGGCCGCGCCGGGGCTGCGCGTGCCGGGCGCGTGGTCGGGGTTCGAGCTGGCCGTGCGCGCGATCGTCGGCCAGCAGGTGAGCGTGAAGGCCGCGACGACGATCGTCGGCCGGCTCGTCGAACGGGCTGGCGAGCGCGTGGTGCATATCGACGATGGTGCGCCGGCGTGGCGTTTCCCGACGCCCGACGCGCTGGCCGCGTGCGATCTCGACAAGATCGGGATGCCCGGCAAGCGCGTGGCGGCACTGACGGGCGTGGCGCGCGCGGTGGCGGCCGGCGACGTGCCCGTCGATCGTGCGCATGCCGACCTCGCGACGCTGCGCGGCGCGTGGCTCGATCTGCCCGGCATCGGCCCGTGGACCGTCGAATACATCGCGATGCGCGCGTGGCGCGACCCGGACGCGTGGCCGGCATCCGATCTCGTGCTGATGCAGTCGATCGCCGCGCGCGATCCGTCGCTCGACCGGCTCGCGAGCCAGAAGCGCCGCACCGAAGGCTGGCGGCCGTGGCGCGCGTACGCGGCACTGCATTTGTGGAACGAAGTGGCCGACCGGGCGGGCGGCGCGCGCGGCGGGTGACAGGGGCGGCCCGCGCTCGGGTGCGATCGGACGAGGCCGCGATGCAACCCGTTGCGCAGGCCGTGCTGCTGTTCACGGGATGCCCGCCGGCTGCTGGCCACCACGACGATTCGGCGAATCCGGCGCCTGCCGGATGCCGGGCGCGCAACGCGCGCGCATGCCGCTTGCGTCGGCCCGTTCGGCGGCACGGTTGCACCTGCCGCCGCCTGTCCGCGCGTCACGTTCCGTCGGACGAATTCGCGCGGCCGACGTGCCGATCGGTGCCGCCCGAATCCGGTAACACGAGCCGCGACAGCCGCGATCGGCCCGTCCGGCGGCCCGCTCCGGCCCGCGAGCCATGCCCGCGGCCACCTCAAGCGCGTGATCCGGCGAGATGTTAAAGTGCCCGCTACCAACGAAGCGACCAACAATCCAGCCGGCCGCGCGCGGCGTTCTGCGCGCGGCCGTCACGCACTTGCGTCTCCATGTCGAACACCATGACTCACCGCCAGTCCGAACTGCTGCTGAATCGCCTCGAAGCACTGAGCTCGGGCCCGACGCGGCAGCATCTGCCCGACGGCCTGCGCGGCATCGAAAAGGAAAGCCTGCGCGTGACGCGCGACGGGATGATCGCGTTCACGCCGCATCCGCGCGCGCTCGGTTCGGCACTCACCCACCCGGCGCTGACGACCGACTATTCCGAAGCGCTGATCGAGCTGATCACGCCCGCGGAACGCGACGCCGCGATCACGCTCGAACGCCTCGACGAGCTGCATCGCTACGTCTATGCGTCGCTCGGCGACGAGATGCTGTGGAACGACTCGATGCCGGGCCTGCTGCCGGCCGACGACCAGATTCCGATCGCCAACTACGGCACGTCGAACATCGGCCGCCTGAAGACGGTGTACCGGCGCGGCCTCGCGTATCGCTACGGCCGCACGATGCAGTGCATCGCCGGCATCCACTACAACTACTCGCTGCACGAGGAAGTGTGGCGGCGCCTGCATGCGGAAGAAGGGTCGACGGCCACGCTCGTCGATTACCAGTCGGAGCGCTATCTCGCGCAGATCCGCAACTTCCGCCGTCGCAGCTGGCTGCTGATGTACCTGTTCGGCGCGTCGCCCGCGCTCGACACGAAGTTCCTGCGCGGCAAGCCGCACAAGCTCGATACGTTCGACGCCGATACGCTGTACCAGCCGTATGCGACCAGCCTGCGGATGAGCGATCTCGGTTACTCGAACACGACGGCCCAGGCCGCGCTGCACGTCGACTACAACACGCTGCCCGGCTACCTCGATGCGCTGTCGAAGGCCGTCAGCGAGCCGTATCCCGCATACGAGGCGATCGGCACGCATCGCGACGGCGAGTGGATCCAGATCAACACGAACGTGCTGCAGATCGAGAACGAGTTCTACTCGACGATCCGGCCGAAGCGCGTCACGTATTCGGGCGAACGCCCGCTGCATGCGCTCGCATCGCGCGGCGTGCAGTACATCGAGGTGCGCTGCCTCGACATCGATCCGTTCGAGCCGACCGGCATCGCGCTGGAGACCGCGCGCTTCATCGACGCGTTCCTGCTCGCGTGCGCGCTCGACGACAGCGCGCCGCTCGACTGCGACGCGTACAAGGAAGCGAACGCGAACTTCGGCAGCGTGACGATGGAAGGCCGCAAGCCGGGGCTCACGCTGTCGCGCGACGGGCAGCCGATCACGCTGCAGGCGTGGGCGGACGACCTGATGGCCGATATCGAGACCGTCGGCCGCCGTCTCGATGAAATCCGCGGCGGCGACGAGCATGCGCGCGCGATCGCCGCGCAGCGCGAGAAGCTCGCCGATCCGGAGCGCACGCCGTCCGCGCGCGTGCTGCGCACGATGCGCGAGAACGGGCTGTCGTTCCTCGCGTTCGCGCTGGTGCAGAGCGAAGCGCATGCCGCGCATTTCCGTGCGCATCCGCCGTCGGCGGACACGCTGCGCACCGAGCAGGCGCTCGCCGCGAAGTCGCTGGCCGAGCAGGCCGAGCTCGAAGCGAAGGAGGCCGGATCGTTCGACGCGTTCGTCGCGGCCTATCGCGCGTATACGCTGAACCGCTTCAGCGTGTGACGATCGCGCACGCGGCCGCGCGCGCTGGCGCGCGGGCCGCGTGTGTGTCGGCTGTTACCGGTCGCGCCGCACCGTTGCGCGATCAATCCGGTTCGGTCAGCAATCAGTGATGCGCGTACGTGCCGCGATCGATCGTATGCGGCAGCGCCGGCTTGCCCGATTCCACGTTCGCCCGGCCACCGTTGCCGTAACTCGCATCGTCGCCGCGCGCCTGCGCGGCTTGCTGCATGATCGCCTGCATGTTCTCCGGAAAGTCGGGACTGCTCGCGAGGCTCGTCCGGTAGCCGGCGGCCTGCAGTTCCGCGAGTTCCTGGCGGACCTCCGCACGCGTGAGCGTCGATGCGGCCTGCGCGTGGGCGGCGAAGGCCGCGCCGATCAGCAGGAATGCGCATGCCGCGTGTTTCATCGTCTTCATCGTGTTTGCTCCGTGAGGTTCCGGTGCCGTGCCGTCGTCGGCGCGGGCGGAATCGATGCGGCCAGTCTAGGCTTCGGACGCCAAACGAAACATCCCGCTTGCCGGTAGTGACCTTTGTAGCGCGCGCAACATTGCGCGGGCGCCGACGTCGCGCCCCCGCGAACCGTTCGCGACGGGTTTCCTGTCGGGTGCGACAGCGGCCCGCCAACTGCCGGTCATCGTGCGGCGGATGGGCCGTATCGGGGCGCCACGCATCGGGCTTGTCCCCCTTGTACAAGCGCCGCGCGCCTCCTAACCTCTTTTAAGCGACTGATCGGTTGGCCGTGCAACGTGGTTGCGTGCGCAAGCGCCCGATCGTTGTCGTAACTGAAGAACGTCGCCTTGTACTGAATCCGGGGGCACGCCTGAGGCGCCGACCCGGGGCGCTCGCCCAACGCATGGGACCCGATGCAAGGCATGGGTTCCGAGCAAGTGCCGAAGCACTCACTCGGTCCGACATAAGCGCTGAAGCGCCAACCCGGGCCGACATTTGGAGACACGATGAACCCCACCGACGCCCTACCGCCCGGCATCGTCTTCGCGCAGCCGCTGACGCCGGTCGCCAACTCGCTGCTCCTGTCCTTCCTCGTCGCCGCGATCCCGATCGCGGTCGCGCTGATCGCGCTCGGTGTGCTGCGCCGCCCCGCGTGGCAGGCGTCGCTCGCCGGGCTCGTCGCCGGTCTCGCGGTTGCAATCGGCGCGTGGGGCATGCCGGCCGGGCTCGCGTTCAACGCGGTCGGCGCGGGCATGGCGCTCGCGGTCGTGCCCGTGATGTGGATCGTCTTCAACGCGCTGCTGCTGTACAACATCGCGGTGAAGTCGGGCCGCTTCGACCAGTTCCGGCAGTGGATGCTCGACAACCTGCCCGACGACCGCCGCCTCGTGCTGCTCGTCGTCGCGTTCTCGTTCGGCTGCCTGCTCGAAGGGATCTCCGGATTCGGCACGCCGGTCGCGATCACGAGCGCACTGCTGATCGCGCTCGGTTTCCCCGCGCTCGAAGCGCTCACCTATACGCTGCTGTTCAACACGGCACCGGTCGCGTTCGGCGCGCTCGGCGTGCCGATCACCGTACTCGGCGCGGTCACGTCGCTGCCGCCCGCGACGCTCGCCCAGATGGTCGGCCGCCAGCTGCCGTTCTTCGCGCTGCTGCTGCCGTTCTATGTGGTCGGCGCGTATGGCGGGCTGCGTTCGATCAGGCAGCTGTGGCCCGCGCTGCTCGTGTCGGGCGGCAGCTTCGCGATCGCGCAGTTCGTCACGTCGAACTTCCTCGGCTACCAGCTCACCGACGTGCTGTCGTCGCTCACGTCGCTGATCGTCACGATCGGCTTCCTGCAGCTGTGGAAGCCGCAGCCCGATCCGCAGTACGCGCTCGCGCGCAGCGTGCCCGCGGCGGCCGGCGCCGCGCGCGCGGGCTTCGGCGGCTGGCTGCCGTGGCTCGTCGTGTCGGTGGTCGTGATCGTGTGGGTGCATGCGAACGTCGCGGCGATCGGCGACGTGAAGATCAAGTGGCCGGGCCTGCACAATGCGGTGTTCGTGTCGCTGTACCACAAGCCGTATGCGGCGATCTGGGATTTCCAGCCGCTCGGCACGGGCACCGCGATCCTGCTCTCGGCGATCGTCACGGCCGTGCTGACGCGCACAGGCGTCGGCGCGTTCCTCGAATGCGTGGTCAAGACCTGGCGGCAGACGTGGATCGCGATCGTCACGGTGATGATGATCGTCGGGCTCGCGTACCTGCTGAACTACTCGGGGATCAGCTACACGCTCGGCACCGGCGTCGCGTCGACGGGCGCGCTGTTCCCGCTGGTGTCCGCGTCGCTCGGCTGGATCGCCGTGTTCCTGTCCGGCAGCGACACGTCGGGCAATGCGCTGTTCGGCAACCTGCAGGTCGTCGCTGCCAGGCAGCTCGGCTTCGATCCGGTGCTGATGGCCGCGACCAACTCGTCGGGCGGCGTGATGGGCAAGATGATCTCGCCGCAGAACATCGCGACGGGCGTGTCGACGACGGACCTGAAGGGGCAGGAAGGCGTCGTGTTCGCGCGCACCTTCTGGCACAGCGTGATCCTCACGCTGCTGCTCGGCGTGCTCGTGTTCCTGCAGCAGCACGTGTTCACGTGGATGATTCCGGCGCTGCCGAAGTGACGCGTGGCCGGACGCGAGAAGGAAGGCACGAGGAAATAACGAGGGAAGGCGCGAGGAAAAGCGCCGGAAAACGCGCGAAAGCGGCGAACGTGCGGCGGCTCAGCGCGCGTTCGCCCGCCGCGCCGGGTCGCGCGTCGCGTGCTCCGCGGGCAGGATGCATGCGAGGAACGCGTCGATCGCCGGGCTCTGGCGGCGCGCCTTCAGGTAGTACACGTATTCGTCGATCGTCGTGTCGATGCCGCGCAGCGCGATCACGCGCAGGTCCGGATGACGCTCGGCCTCGCCGAGCGGAAACAGGCTGCCGCCCACGCCATGCAGGATCGCCTCGCGGATCGCTTCGCGGCTGCCGATCTCGGCGACCGACGCGGCCGTGACGCCGGCCGCCGCGAGGATCGTCTCCGTGCAGCGGCGCGTGACCGAGCCTTCCTCGCGCATCAGCAGCCGCACGTCGGCGAGCTGCACCGGGTCGATCGTGTCGAAACGCGCGAGCGGATGGTTGCGATGCACGACGAGCACGAGCGGATCGGTCGAGATCACCTTGCGTTCGAGGCCGTCGGCGTCGTTGCGCTGCGACGAGACCGCGAGATCGATGCGGAATTCCTGCAGCGCCTGCAGGATCTCCTCGGAGTTGCCGATCCGGCACGTGAGCGCGATCGACGGATGCGCGTTCGCGAAGCGGCCGACCGCGTCCATGATGTAGTACGGGCCCGTCGCGCCGATCCGCAGGTGGCCTTCGAACAGGCCGCCGACGTTGCGCAGCATGATGTCGGCCTGCGCCTCGAGCGCGATCATCTTCTCGACGAGCGGCAACAGCTCGATGCCCGTCTCGGTGACCTCGAGCTTGCGGCCGCTGCGGTAGAACAGCTCGACGCCGTACACCTGCTCGACCTGCCGGATCTGCGCGGCAATCGTCGGCTGGCTCACGCCCAGGTGGCGCGCGGCGCGCGTGATGCTGCCCTGCCGGACGGTCGCGTGGAACGCCTTCAGCTGATCGAACACGACTCGGCTTCTCCCCCCTCTTCATCGCGCGTCAGCGTAGCGCATGCGTGTGTCGGCCGGATGAAAGGCGCGTCGTATGCCGCTTCGAAAAAAAGCTGGGGGTCACCGCAAGAAACCTGCGGGAACCGGTCACGGCCGGGACATGCCGGTGCGGGGTAATAACGGCAACGCACCGACCGCCGGCCCCGCTCGACCGGCGACCCCACTCCTACCGACCACAGGGTCCTCTTCATGTCCTCGAACAATCGACGCGATTTCCTGCGCCTCGCCGCGCAGTCGGCCGGCGCGATGGCCGCCTACGCGGGCTTCCCGCCCGCGATCCGCAACGCGCTGGCGATGCCGGCCGCCTATCGCACCGGCACGATCCGCGATGTCGAACACGTCGTGATCTTCATGCAGGAAAACCGCTCGTTCGACCATTACTTCGGCGGCCTGCGCGGCGTGCGCGGCTTCAACGACCCGCGCCCGCACCTGCTGCCGAGCGGCGCACCGGTGTGGCAGCAGCCGCCGGCGTCGGCGTTCACGAAGAACTACCATTCGCGCGGCCTCGATCCGTCTGCGCCGTACGTGCTGCCCTTCTACCTCGACCCGAAGCAGACGACCGAATTCCAGCCGGGCACCAACCACGGCTGGAGCAGCGGCCACCTCGCCTGGAACAACGGGCAGTGGGACCAGTGGGTGAACCAGAAGCAGGACGTGCTGACGATGGGCTACCTGAAGCGCCAGGATCTCACGTACCACTACGCATTGGCCGACGCGTTCACGATCTGCGATTCGTACTTCTGCTCCGCGCACGCCGACACGGCGCCGAACCGCATCTATCTGTGGACCGGCACGGTCGACCCGCGCAACATCTACGGCAACCCGCCGAACGGCCCGGGCATCGGCGAGCGCGACGACGTGAACGGCTACACGTGGACGACCTACGCCGAGCGCCTCGAGAACGCAAAGATCAGCTGGAAGGTATACCAGGGCGGCACGGGCATCCCGGGCGACCCGACCGACAACTACACCGACAATTCGCTGATGTTCTTCAAGCGCTTCCAGGTGAAGGAAGGCGCGAGCGGCCCGCTGGTCGACAAGGGCGCGTCGGACCACACGCTCGCCGAGCTGAAGGCCGACGTGCAGGCGAACCGGCTGCCGCAGGTGTCGTGGATCGTGTCGCCGTACAAGTACAGCGAGCACCCGCAGGCGTCGCCGACCGACGGTGCGTTCTACATCAACATGGTGCTCGAGGCGCTGACGTCGAACCCCGAGGTGTGGGCGAAGACGGTATTCATCCTCAACTACGACGAGAACGACGGGCTGTTCGACCACGTCGTGCCGCCGGTGCCGCCAGTGACGAGCGGCGTGGGCGGGCAGGGCATCGTGTCGTCGAACCTGCTGTCGAACCTCGGCGACGAGTTGCTCGACCTGAACAAGTACCCGGGCGAGATGAGCCCGCTCGTGCCGGGCGCCGACCCGGGCGGCATCCAGCCGATCGGCCTCGGGCCGCGCGTGCCGCTGATCATCATCTCGCCGTGGACGAAGGGCGGCTGGGTCTGCTCGGAGACGTTCGACCATACGTCGGTGCTGCGTTTCCTCGAAGCGCGCTTCGGCGTGAAGGAGCCGAACATCAGCGCATGGCGCCGGTCGATCTGCGGCGACCTCACGTCGGCATTCGACTTCTCCGCGCGGCCCGACACGCGTACGGTGAACTTCACGGTGCCGCAGCACATCGCGACGGCCGGCCAGGCGTACCAGGTGCCCGCGCAGCAGTCGATGCCGGCGCAGGAGCCCGGCACGCGTCCGGCGCGTGCGCTGCCGTACGAGCTGTTCGTGCACAGCCGCGTGAGCGGGCACGACGACACCGTGTCGCTCGACTTCGCGAACTCCGGCGATGCGGGCGCGGCGTTCTACGTGTACGACCGCCGCAACCCGGCGACGCCGCCGCGTCGTTATGCGCTCTCCGCGCACGACCGCTTCGTCGATACGTGGAGCACGTCGGCCGCGCACGGCGAGTACCATCTCGCCGCATACGGCCCGAACGGCTATCTGTGCGAGTTTCAGGGCAACACGCGGCTCGCCGCGGACGGCCGCCACGCGAACCCCGAAGCGAAGATCGGCTACGACGTGCGCAACCGCCACGTGTACCTGCAACTGCGCAACAGCGGGCGCGCGACGTGCCGCGTGACGGTCGACAACGCGTACAGCCATGCGCATGCGCGCACCTACACGCTGGAGCCGGGCGAGCGCGTCGAGGATCACTTCGAGCTGTCGTCGAGCCACGGCTGGTACGATCTGACGATCACCGCGACGACGCTGCGCGGCGGCGACGACAAGGTCGTGCGTCGCTTCGCGGGCCACGTCGAGACGGGCCGGCCGAGCCACAGTGACCCGGGGCCGGTGAAGCACACGGCCTGACGGCCGGCACGCGTCGCGCGGTTCGGGCGAGGTTCGCCCGCCGTGCGACGGCCGCCTGCCGGATGTATCCCGGCAGGCGAAATTGGTTTTTGGAAACTGAAGACTGTTGACAATGTGTCGGGCCGAGGGTATAGAAGGATCATTCGCCGATATGGCGCCCTCGTTTTCACCCGCAGCTCCGCTGCCTGCCCGACCATGACTGCCCCGAACACGCTCAGCGCCATCGAACTCCTGCAAAGCCAGTCGCTCGCGATGATCGTCCAGGACATGCTCGAGCGCGCGATCGTCTCCGGCGAATATGCACCCGGCGAGAAGCTCAACGAAGTCGAGATCGCGACGAAGCTGAACGTGTCGCGCGGCCCGGTGCGCGAAGCGTTCCGCGCGCTCGAACAGGCTGGCCTGCTGCGCAACGAGAAGAACCGCGGCGTGACCGTGCGCGTCGTGCCGCTGCGCGAGGCCGAGGAGATCTACGAAGTGCGCGCGATGCTCGACGAGTCGGTCGCGCGCGCGCTCGCGAAGCGCATCTCGCCCGACACGCTGAAAGTGCTGAAAGGCATCACCCAGTCGATGAAGGAAGCCGCGAAAACGCACGACGTTACGCGCTATACCGAGCTGAACGTGCAGTTCCACGACGCGATGGTCGTCGGCGTCGGCAATACGCACCTGACCGACACCTACCGCCGGCTCGTGCGCCAGCTCGGACTGCTGCGGCAGGCCGCGATCGAGGCCGAGGAAGATGCGATCGCGGTGTCGGCGGCCGAGCACGACAAGATCGTGCAGGCGCTCGCGAGCGGCGAAGAGAAGAAGGCCGTCGCGCTGGTGCGCGAGCACGTCGCGCACGGTCTTGCGCGGATGCGCCGCACGCACGAACAGGGGCTGCCGACGGCGGGCAAGGCGGCGCGGGAGAAAACCGCGCGCGCTTGACGCAGCCGCAAGAGTCGCCGCATAAAAAGCAAAGGGACGCCTCGCAGCGTCCCTTTTTCATTGCGACGTTACCGTCGTCACGTCGAACGCATCGTCACGCCTTGTCGGCCTTCCCGGCCGCGCTCGCGAATTTCGCGAGCCACGTATCGACGGCCGACGGCTGCCGGTTCTCGTCCTCCGCGCGCTCCTTGCGGCGGATCGCATTGCGCACGACGTGCGCGCCGACATAGCGGATCGGCTCCGGCGGGAAATGGCCGAGCGGGCCGCGCACGATCGGGCTGCGCGTCCACGCGTTGTCGACGCCGAGCACGAGCGACGACAGGATCTGCCCGCCCATGTAGGTCGGCCCGACGCCGTTGCCCGAATAGCCGAAACCGTAGAACACGTTCGGCGCCCCGTCGAGGCGGCCGAAGAACGGGAAGCCTGTCACCGAGCGGTCCGACGGGCCGTTCCAGCTTGCGGTGACCGGCACGCCCGCGAGCGACGGGAAGAACTCGCGCAGGCTTTGCGTGAGCTGCGCCTCGTACGGCGAGCGCCGGTCGAACACCGGCGCGATGCGGCTGCGCCACGAGAACGTGTTACCGCCCTTGCCGAGCATCAGCCGCCCGTCGGCCGTCGTGCGGTAGTAGTAGACGAAGATCCGCGAATCGAGCACCGACACGCCGTCCACGAGCCCGGTCTTTTCGAGCAGTTCCGGGCATTTCTCGGTGATGACCATGTCGCTCGACACTACCGCGATCGTGCGCTCGAACTGCGGGAAGCGGCTCGCCATCCACGCGTTGATCGCGAACACGAGCTTGCCCGCCGTGACGCTGCCGGACGGCGTGCGCACGACCGCCGGCTGCCCGGGCGTGAAGTCGAGCATCGGCGTGCGTTCATGGATCCGGATGCCCATCGCGAGCGCCACGCGGCGCAGCCCTCGCACGAGCTTGCCTGGATGCACGGTCGCGGCGATCGGCGAATAGACGCCGTCGAGATTGCGCGCGGAACCGGAACGGCGCGCGACTTCGGCGGGCGGCAGCGGCTCGTAGCTGTGGATGCCGCATGCGGCGAGCGCGTCGAGCACCGGCGCGAGCGTGCCGACTTGCGCGTGTGACGTCGCGGTGTACAGCGTACCGTCGAGCCGCAGTTCGGCATCGATGTCGTGCGCGCGGCAGAAATCGGCGATGTGCCGGACGGCCGCTTCCGACGCCTTCACGAGCCGGATCGCCTCGGCTTCGCCGAACAGGCGCCGCAGCGTCAGGAATTTCGCGGACCACGTGAGCAGGCAGCCGCCGTTGCGGCCGCTCGCGCCGGCGCCGCACAGGTCGGCTTCGAGGATCGCGATGTCGAGCGCCGGGTT
This sequence comes from Burkholderia sp. BKH01, assembly GCF_025685725.1. Lineage (NCBI taxonomy): Bacteria > Pseudomonadati > Pseudomonadota > Betaproteobacteria > Burkholderiales > Burkholderiaceae > Burkholderia > Burkholderia sp. BKH01. Next base: position 23,767 of record NZ_JAOTQT010000037.1, read on the forward strand.
CTGCTGCTTCGCCTGGATCGCGGTCCACAGCCCGGTGAAGCCGCCGCCGACGATGCAGACGTCGGCCTGCGTCGCGCCCTGCAGCGCGGGGGCGAGATCGCCGTCGTTGAACAGTGCTTGTTCGATCCAGAAGGGGCGCATCGAATGTTTCGTCAATAAGGGTCGGGGGGCATGCCGCGCACGGCCGGAAAACCTGCACGCTGCGTGGCGACACACGGCGGGGTTGGCCGCGCGCATGGGCGCGCGCCGATTGCATTACGTCATGTCAGGCTGCCGTCTCGGCCGACACACGGCTCACGCCCATCGCCCGCAGCTTGTCGGCGATCGCATGGGCACGCGACCGGTTGCACCACATCACGTCAGGCCGCCGCTTCGGCCGACACACGGCTCACGCCCATCGCCCGCAGCGCGTCGGCGATCGCCGCGACGGTGCCCGCAATGCCGGCCTCGCCGAAGTGGCCGATGCAGCCGACCCGGAACGTGTCGACCTCGGTCGGCTTGCCCGGATACAGAATGTAGCCGCGCTTTTTGACCTGTCGATAAAACCGCTTGAAGTCGTGGTTCGGATCATCTTCAGACCACATTGACTGTGGCGCCGCGGCACGCGGCGGGTGAGTAGAGGCCAGCCCTCCTTTCACTGCGCTGCTTTGCTTTCTGTTCTCTGCATGTTGTTGACAATCTACAAACCATCGATTTTAATGTCAAGCACGGAAAGCACCCCCGTTCGGCGCGGCGCGGGCGCCGACGGCTCAACCCCTTCGACCTGAAAGGAATGAACGTCATGACTGAAACGCCTGTATCGGTGGAAGTGAACGGCCGCCGCTACAACTGGATGAGCCGGCCCGTGGTGGTGGTCTGCGTCGATGGCTGCGCATACGAATATCTGGAAGAAGCGGCCGCGGCCGGCGTCGCGCCGTTCCTGTGCACGCTGCTGAAGCCCGGCACGGCACTCAAGGGCGAATGCGTGGTGCCGAGCTTCACGAACCCGAACAACCTGTCGATCGTGACCGGCGTGCCGCCGGCGATCCACGGGATAAGCGGCAACTACTTCTACGATCGCGACACCGGCGCCGAGGTGCTGATGAACGATCCGAAGTACCTGGTCGCGCCCACCGTGCTCGCGACCTTCGCCGAACAGGGCGCGCGCGTCGCGGTCGTCACCGCGAAGGACAAGCTGCGCCGCCTGCTCGGCAAGGGGCTGAAGGGCATCTGCTTCTCGTCGGAAAAGGCCGACGAGGCGAGCATCGATGAGAACGGCATCGACAACGTGCTGGAGCTGGTCGGCAAGCCGGTGCCGAGCGTGTACAGCGCGGATCTGTCGGAATTCGTGTTCGCGGCCGGCGTGCGCCTGCTCGAGACGCGCCCGATCGACCTGATGTACCTGTCGACGACCGACTACGTGCAGCACAAGTGCGCGCCCGGCACGCCCGGCGCGAACGCGTTCTACGCAATGATGGACAAGTACCTGCAGCGCCTCGACGCGCTCGGCGCGATCGTCGCGATCACGGCCGACCACGGGATGAACGCGAAGCACGACGCCACTACCGGCGAGCCGAACGTGATCTACCTGCAGGAGCTGTTCGACGAATGGCTCGGGCACGACGCGGCGCGCGTGATCCTGCCGATCACCGATCCGTACGTCGTGCACCACGGCGCGCTCGGCTCGTTCGCGACCGTCTATGTGCCGGCGTCGGCCGATGCCGATGCGCTGCGCGCGCGTCTTGCGGCGGTGGACGGTATCGAGATCGTGCTGACGGGCGCCGAGGGCTGCGCGCGCTTCGAGCTGCCGCCCGAGCGGATGGGCGACCTGATCGTGATCTCGAAGCAGCACGTCGTGCTCGGCACGCGCCGCATCAGGCACGACCTGTCGGGGCTCGACGTGCCGCTGCGCTCGCACGGCGGGATCTCCGAGCAGATCGTGCCGCTGATCTTCAGCAAGCCGGTCGCCACCGACGTCACGGGTCGCGCGCGGCTGCGCAACTTCGACATCATCGACATCGCGCTCAACCATCTGCAGTGATGCGCATGCATCGGCAAGGGGACACACTCATGAACGCCATTGCGGGATCGACGGCCGTCCGCGAGATTCATCGCGAAGCACTGCGAATCGACGGCGAACGGATTCATCGCGATGCGGTGATCGACGTGCGCAACCCGTACGACGGCTCGCTGGTCGGCACCGTGCCGAAGGCGACGCTGGAAGATGTGCGACGCGCGTTCGCGGTCGCGCGCGCGTACCGACCGACGCTCACGCGCCACGAGCGTGCGGCGATCCTGCGCCGCGCGGCCGACATCGTGCGCTCGCGCACCGCCGGGATCGCGGCGCTGATCACGGCCGAAGCCGGATTGTGCATCAAGGATTCGACGTACGAAGCGGGTCGCGTGGCCGACGTGCTGACGTTCGGCGCCGGTGAAGTGTTGAAGGACGACGGGCAGATCTTTTCTTGCGATCTGACGCCGCACGGCAAGAAGCGCCGCGTGTACACGCAGCGCGATCCGCTGCTCGGCGTGATCTCCGCGATCACGCCGTTCAACCACCCGATGAACCAGGTCGCGCACAAGATCGTGCCGTCGGTCGCGACCAACAACCGGATCGTCGTGAAGCCGTCGGAGAAGGTGCCGCTGTCGTGCTACCTGTTCGCCGACATCCTGTACGAAGCCGGCCTGCCGCCGCAGATGCTGCAGGTACTCACCGGCGACCCGAAGGAGATCGCGGACGAACTGATCACGAACCCGGCGATCGACCTGATCACGTTCACCGGCGGCGTATCGATCGGCAAGTCGATCGCGGCGCGGATGGGCTACCGGCGCGCGGTGCTCGAACTCGGCGGCAACGATCCGATCATCGTGATGGAAGATGCGGATCTCGACGAAGCGAGCACGCTCGCGGTGTCGGGCTCGTACAAGAACTCGGGGCAGCGCTGCACGGCGATCAAGCGGATGCTCGTGCACGAAGCGGTGGCCGATCGCTTCACGGAGCTCGTTGTCGAGAAGACGCGCGCGTGGTCGTACGGAAACCCGTCGGATCCGTCGGTCGACATGGGCACCGTGATCGACGAAGCGGCCGCGAAGTTCTGCGAGCAGCAGGTGAACGATGCGATCGCGCGCGGTGCGCGGCTGCTGGTCGGCAACGTGCGCGACGGCGCGCTGTATTCGCCGACGGTGATCGATCGCGTGACGCCCGACATGCCGCTGGTGAAGCACGAAACGTTCGGCCCCGTGTCGCCGATCATGCGCTTTCGCGACATCGACGAAGCGATCCGGATGTCGAACAGCACCGACTATGCGCTGTCGTCGTCGGTCTGCACGAACCGCTTCGACAACATCACGCGCTTCATCACCGAGCTGGAAGTCGGCAGCGTGAACGTGCGCGAGGTGCCGGGCTACCGGCTCGAGCTGACGCCGTTCGGTGGCGTGAAGGATTCGGGGCTCGGCTACAAGGAAGGTGTGCAGGAAGCAATGAAGAGCTTCACGAATACGAAGACGTATTCATTGCCCTGGTAAGCGGCGCGTGATGCGGACGCGCCGGCTCGAAGGCCGGCGCGCGGAATTTCCCCCGGCGGGACGCGGCCTCGACGGCCGCCAGGCGACGGTCAATCGTCGTCGTGATGGTGATGACGCCAGCCGCGATGCCAGCCGTTGTCGTGCCGGTAGTAGCGGTAACGGTAGTCGCCGTAGTACGGGCCGTAATAGACGGGTGCCGGCTCGTACACGACGGGCGGCGGCGGCGCGTAGTAGACAGGCGGCGGCGCTTCGATCACGGGCCCCGGCACGCCGAAATACACGCCGATGTCGGCACGCGCGAATGCGCTTGCCGACAGGCAGGCGGCCGCGATGCCGAGGGCGCAGGACAACAGGATGCGTTTCATTTGCCGTTCCCTCCGTTCGCGGGCGGCAGGGCCCGCGAGCAATCGGTTCACCTGTTTTCATGGTACGTAGCGCGTACAGAATGGGTGATACCGCGGTGTCGCTTATGTAACCGCCGGTAACGAATCGTCGGACGATCGCAGCGCCGCATCGCGACATATTTCGTCTGCGGAATGTGTGGCTGGCCGGTGCGTTATTCGACGCCCTCGTATCGTCAACGGATTGGCGTTTTTGCCGCGCATCGGCGCGTCGGTGGAAATCGCGGACTCGGCCGGCCGCGCGATCCGCGCACTGCGAAGTTCATCGCGACGCTCGCGCAAGGCGAGCCGGCGTTCCGACGCGATACGCGATTCCGGCGGCGCTCAGCTCTGCCCTTGTCCGTCGAGCACCGCTGCGACGATCGCCTCCGGCGCATCTTCCTGGACCAAGTGGCCCGCGCGCGGCACCCGGATCAGCGCGCCGTTCGCGATGCGATCGGCGAGCGCCTGTCCTTGTTCGAGCGGAATCCACGCGTCGTCCTCGCCCCACACGATGCGCACCGGAAAGTCCGGCGGCGCGTAGCGGGCCTCCGCTTCCTCGATGTAGTGCTGGCGCATCTGCGCGATCTGGCGATAGAACGCGGACTGGCCGCCTGACGTGAGCCACGGCGAACGGTAGATCGACAGCGCGTCGTCGCTCATCGGCCGTGCCACGGCATTGCCGATATAGGCCGATACGAGCGCGTGATGCGCATACGCCGGCAACCCGGTGAACGCGGCTTCGTGCTGCGCGACATGGCGCACGAACGGCGATCCCTGCGGTGCAATTGCGACCGGGTTCACGAGCGTGAGGTCCGCATACGCGATGCCGTCGAGGAAGTGCGCGCGCAGCACGGTCGCACCGCCGTAGTCGTGTGCGAGCACACGCGGGCGCGCAATTTTCCATTCATCCAGCATCGCGCCGAACAGCACGTTCTGACGGCCGAGCGACACGTCCGCGTCCGGCATGTCGGACTGGCCATAGCCGAGCAGGTCGTAGAAGTACACGCGATGGCGCCGCGCGAGCCACGGCGCGATCCGGCGCCACACCTGCGACGAAAACGGCGTGCCGTGCACGAGCACGAGTGGTAGGCCTTCACCGAGCATGCCCCATGCGATCCGGTGGCCTTCGAAAATGAAGCGATTGGCGAGTTCGAGCATCGGCTTCTCCGTGCTAACCTGTTTTGGTTGTTAACAGGTTACTCCGGATTATCCGGACATGAAACCGATAGGTGAGAATAAATGGTTACTCGAAACGAGCCTGCGCGACACGCGCACGAATGGGGCGCGGCCGATTTCGTCGGCGGCCATCCGGCGCTCGACTTCCTCAACACGGTGGCCGATACGGGTAAGACGCGCGACGAGGACAAGCTCGTCGACTGGCCGGCCGTGCGCGCGTGGGCCGGGAAAGCGGGATTGCTGGCGCCGGCCGATCTGGCGCGGCTTCTGCGTCATGCGCGGCAGGAAGGCCCGGACGAGCTGGCGGCGCTGCATCGCTTTCGCGAGGAGGCGTACGCCGCGATCGCGCACCTGACGGCCGGAGGCGGCGGCAGCGCCGGTGCGCGCGCGGCGGGCCGGCTCGCCGTCGCGATCCGCGATGCGATCGGGCGCAGCGCGTTCGATGCGGTCGACGGCCGGTTCGCGTGGCGGCCCGATGCGCGTGCCGCGTCGCGCTGGGTCGATGCGGCCGCCCTCGGTTTCGAGCATCTGCTGCGCAGCGACGATTTCGCGCGCGTGCGGCAGTGCGGCCGTTGTACGTGGTTCTTCGTCGATCGGGGGCGCGGCGTCGGGCGACGCTGGTGCGACATGCGCACGTGCGGGAATCGCGCGAAGGTGGAGGCGTTCAGGGAACGGTGAAGCGCGCCGTGACGGTTGGCACGCCGCGCGCGGCCGGCGCTCGATCGTTACTGGGCGGTCTCGTGCGTCCGATGGTCCGGCCACAGTGTCGCGGCGACGAACAGCCCGGCCGCGAGGAACGGCGCGCCGATCGCGAACAGGATGGCCGTGAGGCCCCAGCGATCCCAGAAGCGGTCGACGACCGCGCGCTCGGGTGTGACGGGGTCGTACAGCACGTTGACCGCGTCGCCTTCGCGCAGACCCGGATGCGACGACGCCGAGCCCTGGGCGAACGTGATCAGGCGCCCGCCGTCGGTCGTGAACGCGACGATTGCCGAATACAGCGATGTGCGCGCGCGGGGCGACCGCGCGTTATTCGCGATCTCGACGACATGGCCGGTCGAGTGCGCATAGTCGCGGACGATCTGCCACTGACGCAGGCCGGCTGCGCCGGCGCCGGCGAGGAAGCCCGTGCCGATCGCGATCGGAATCAGCACGATCGCGATATCCCAGCGGCGCCGCGCCTGCTTGCTTGCGGTTCGGGCCGGCGGCGGGTCGAATTGCCGACGGCGGCGCTCGCCGGCGATCAGCAGGCTGCCGATCGCAAACGACGCGATGGCGAGCAGCGTCGGCACCGCAACCGGAAACCAGCGTTGCGCGAAATCGTCGATCAGTGCGGGGCGGTCGGGGTGGGCCGGATCGAGCAAGACGTCGACGTTCTCGCCGATGTCGTACGCGGGGACGGTCGACGCGGTGTTGCCGGCGATTTCGCGGCGCTGGCCGTCGTTCGCGAGGTAGGCGACGATCGGCCGGTACGCGCGCATCGCGTCGCTGTCCTGCACGATGCGCACGACCGTGCCCGGCGCGCGGACCAGGTGGCCGGTCGCGCGGCCGGCCGTGACGGCGAGCACGCCTGCGAGCAGGAGCAGCACGACGCCGAGCGCCAGCGCGGCGAGCGCGTCCTTACCCGGCATGACCGGACCCGGCTTGTGCGTCGTGCGGCGGATTCGAGTGCGATCGGATGAACGGCGTGTCCCGACGGACAGGCCGATATCGGCGCAACCATGCCCTCTGAATGGTCGCGTCTCGTTCACATGCTTCCATGTCTGACGTCCCATGTTCTCTCAGTGCCGGCGGGCAAACAAACGGCGATGCCTGGGCCGGTCGTGTGATATTTGTCGGACGATTCTAGCGGAAACGGTGCGGAAGGGGCGTGCGGATGTGTGCCGAGAGGGGGCACGCGCCACGAGCGTGGCGTGCGGAAATGAAAAAGGCCGGTCAGCTTTCGCTGACCGGCCTTTTGAATTCCTGGTGGGGCGTGAGTGACTCGAACACTCGACCTACGGATTAAGAGTCCGCTGCTCTACCAACTGAGCTAACGCCCCCAACAGAAGAAAGATTATGCACGGGTTTTTGGGGCATGGCAAGCCATTTGTGCAAATTTCCTGAAAATATTTCGTCACGCCAACTGCGGCTGTCGACGCGGTAACGAGCGGTCGCAGTTGGCGTGCTCCCGGTATGATGACGCCACACGCGTTGCGCGGCGGTCGCGCAACGTTTTCTGGACATTCGAAGATGGACGAAAACGCAGTCCGCGAATTGCTGGATCGCCTGCTGGCCCCGTGGGTCCGCTCGCTCGGTCTGGTCCCCGTGTCGATCGGTGACGACAGCGTCACGATGCGCCTGCCGTTTTCCGGTGAATTCCGCCATTCGGGCGGTGTGATCTGCGGCCAGGTGTTCACGGCGGCCGCCGACACCGCGATGGTCGTCGCGATCTCGGCCGCGCTCGGCGAGTTCAGGCCGATGACCACCGTATCGCTGAACACGAACTTCATGCGCCCCGTGCGCAAGGGCGACGTGCTCGTCACCGCGCGCGTGCTGCGGATGGGCCGCAACCTCGTGTTCGGCGAAGTCGAGCTGTTCGACGAGGACGGCAAGATGGCCGTCCACGCGACGTCGACCTACGCACTCGTCAGCTGAGCGGCGCGATGTTCGACCAGATCGTCTTTGCGGGTGGCGGCAATCGCTGCTGGTGGCAGGCCGGCTTCTGGGACGTCGCGCAGCCGGCCCTCGGCCTGCGCCCGCGCGTGATCACCGGCATCTCGGCCGGCGCGGCGACCGCGTGCATGCTGTATACGCGCGACGCCGCGTGGGTAATGCGCTATTACGAAGAGGCGCTGCGCCACAACCGGAAGAACGCGTACTGGGGCAACCTGTTCGGGCGCGAGCCCGTGTTTCCGCATTACCGCATCTACCGTCAGGCATTGCTCGACATCTACGGCGAGCCGTTCGCGAAGCTCGCCGCGGCGCCGGAGATCCGCATCGGCGTGTCGCACGTGCCGCGCTGGCTCGGTGCGCGCAGTGCGGTTGCCGCCGGGCTCGTCGCGTACAACATCGAGAAATACGTGCGCAAGACGCTGCATCCGACGCTCGGGCGCACGCTCGGCTTTCGGCCTGAATTCGTGCGCGCGCAGGCCTGCACGCAAGTCGACGAACTCGCCGACCTGATCCTGCAGTCGTCCTGCACGCCGCCGTTCACGCCGGTGTTGCGCCGCGGCGGCCGGCCCGTGCTCGACGGCGGGATGGTCGACAACGTGCCGGTCGACGCGCTCGACCCGTCGCCGGGCGACGTGCTGGTGCTCGTCACGCGGCTGTATCCGCGTCCGCAGATGTTCACGGTCGCGCACGGCGAGCAGCGGCGGCTGTACGTGCAGCCGTCGAGCAAGGTGCCGATTTCGAGCTGGGATTACACGAGCCCGTCGCAGATGCGGCATGCATACGACCTCGGGCGGCGCGACGGCGAGCACTTCCTCACGCGCGTCGATGCGATGACAGGCGGCCGCGCGGCCGCCTGATGGCGGGGAACGGAGAATCGGGCCGCGCGGCGTGCGCGGCCCACGCGATCAGCGCTTGCGGATCGGCGTCAGCGCTTCCGGATTGGCGACGCTCGACATGTCGCCGTCGTCGAACGCGAGGATGTTCCTGAACGCCGCGCTGAAATAGAGCTCGTAGCTCTCGCGCTCGACATAGCCGATGTGCGGCGTGCAGATCACGTTTTCCATCCGCAGCAGGCTGTAGCCCTGCAGGATCGGCTCGCTCTCGAACACGTCGATCGCGACCATCCCCGGGCGGTTGTGCGACAGCGCGTTGACGAGCGCGTTTTCCTCGAGCAGCTCCGCGCGGCTCGTGTTGACGAGCAGCGACGTTGGCTTCATCCGCATCAGGTCTTCCTGCTTGACGATCCCGCGCGTGTCGTCGTGCATGCGCAGGTGCAGCGACAGCACGTCGCTCTGCTCGAACAGCGCCTCGCGGCTCTCGGCGGCCGTGTAGCCGTCGGCACGCGCCGCTTCGAGTGAATGCTCGCGGCCCCAGATCAGCACGTTCATCCCGAACGCCTTGCCGTAGCCGGCGACGAGCCGGCCGATCTTGCCGTAGCCCCAGATGCCGAGCGTCTGGCCGCGCAGCACCTGGCCGAGGCCGAAGTTCGGCGGCAGCGCCGACGTCTTCAGGCCCGACTGCTGCCATGCACCCTGCTTCAGGTTCGCGACGTACTGCGGAATGCGGCGCTGGGCGGCCATCACGAGCGCCCAGGTCAGCTCGGCGGGCGCGACCGGCGAACCGGTGCCTTCGAGCACCGCGATGCCGCGGTCGGTACACGCTTCGAGGTCGATATGGCTAGAGACGCGGCCGGTCTGGCTGATCATGCGCAGGTTCGGCAGCTTGGCGAGCAGTTGCGACGAAATCGGGGTCCGTTCACGAATCAGCACGAGCGCCTCGACTTCCGCCAGACGGCTCGCGAGCTGTCCCAGGCCGCGCACCGTATTGTTGAAGACCTTCACGTCGTGGCCGGCAAGCATCTCGAAGCAGTTCAGCTTGCGGACGGCGTCCTGGTAATCGTCGAGGATGGCAATTTTCATGGTGAACGGTGTCGCGCGTTGAAAGCGGCAGTGGCGGTGGCGCACGTCGCGCACCCGTCCCGCCCGGCCGGGGCCGACATGATGCTACGTCGGCCGCCTTCGTGGGGTCTTTTTAACAGGTTGTTACGCTCCGCGGCAATTGGCGACAGCCTCACCCGGCGCCGCTCGCGTGCGGTACGCAAGGGTGCGCTGCTGTGTCGCATCAAATACGTCTTTCCTGATTCGGCCGCTTACTCGACGAGGTTCACCCAATTGTTGCTCCAATCAGAATAATTGGATCAACCATCCGCAAATGGCGAGGATTTTTGACTATTTTTATCGTCAACCGGCGCCTTGTTGAGCAACTCTGCATCATTTCCGCTGTCGTAGGAGAATTACGCATTTGCTTCATCTTTTTGAAGTTGTAACAGCGGCAGGAGTCGTTTATGGATCATTTGCAGTCGATGCGCGTGTTCGTCAAGGTTGCAGATCTCGGCAGTTTTGCGCGGGCCGCGAGTGCAATGGATATTTCCAACGCGGTTGCGACGCGTCACGTCGCCGATCTGGAAGGCCGGCTCGGCACGCGTTTGCTGAACCGCACCACACGCAGCCTTTCCCTGACCGAGTCGGGCCAGGTCTATCTGGAGCGTGCTCGCCAGATCCTCGATGAGCTCGAGGACGTCGAGCAGATGGTCGTTGCGCGCAATCACGAGCCGGTCGGCACGCTGCGCATCGTCGCGCCGGTCGTGTTCGGCCTGCATAACCTCGCGCCCGTGTTGCAGACGTATACGGAGAATTTCCCGAAAGTGGTGCCGGATCTCACGCTGGTCGACCGGCAGGTCGATCTCGTCGAGGAAGGTTTCGATGTCGGCATCGTCGTCACGCGCCAGATGCGCAGCGCGAGCATCGTCACGCGGCGGCTGACCACGGGCTGCATGACCGTGTGCGCGACGCCGAGCTATCTGGAGAAGCACGGTGTGCCGACCCATCCGGAGCAGCTCGTCGCGCACCCGAGCCTGAGCCTGCCGGCCGAATACTGGGGCGACGAGCGCGTGTTCACGGGGCCGGACGGCGAAGTGCGCGTACGCCCGACCAACGTGATCGTCGCGAACAACACCGCGATGCTGCGCCAGTTCGCGCTGCTCGGGATGGGCGTCGCGATCCTGCCGAGCTACCTGATCGGCAGCGACATCGCGCGCGGCGCGCTCGTGCGGCTGCTGCCGGATTTCCGGTTGCCGCAGGTCGAAATCAACATCGCTTACCCGAGCCGGCGCCATTTGCCCGCGAAGGTGCGCACGTTCATCGACCACCTCGTCGAGTATTTCAGCCACTCGACCGATGCGACGATCGGCGAGCAGTGGGCCGCGCAGGGTGCGACGCTCGCGCCGATCGGCGTAGAGACGCGTGCCGAGCAACCCGAATCGGCCGACCCGAACCTGTCGCCGCGCCTGCCGCGTTCGACGCGCACGCGCGTCGCGGTGCCGTCGCCGCTGTAACGGCACGACGGCCGGGCGGCGGTTGCCGCCGGCACAAAGAAAAAACGCGGATCGAGCGATCGATCCGCGTTTTTTTTATGGCGGCATGCCGGAGCCCGGTACGCCGGGGGAAGCCCCGGCGGCCCGGCCGTTACGAGCCGGTCTTGCGCGCCGTCGTCTTGCGGGCGGCAGTCTTGGTCGCCGTGGCCTTGGCGGCGGTCTTGCGGGCCGGTGCCGGTTTCTCTTCGGCGCCTTCCGTCACGGTTTCGGCGTCCTTCGTCGCCGATTTTGCCGTTTTCTTCGCGGCAGCGGCCTTCGGTTCCTTCTTCTCGAACTCGAAGCCGATTTTCCCGTCCGGCTGCTTCACGAGGAACGCCTTGAAGTTGCGGCCGGTGCGCGACGACTTGAAGTTCGGCAGCAGATCCGTGCGGCCGTCGGCAAGCAGCTTGCCCATCTGCTCGCGCGTGATTTCCTGCTGCAGGATCACCTTGCCCGAACGGAAGTCGCAGGTCTTCGGGTTCGCAACCGAGTGCTCGCACACGTAGCTCATCCCGTGCTCGAACACGCGGCCCTTGCACTTCGGGCACGCGCCGACCGGTTCCTGCGCGGAGAAGTCGGGTGCTTCGCCTTCCTCGCCGCCCTGGTCCTGGCCGAAATCGAACTCGAGCTTGTAGTTCTTCGTCTCGTCGTCGAAGGACAGCTTGAGGATCGCCGAGAACGGGCGACCCATCTTGCTGCGGAACCCGGACAGCGGACCGATTTCCTTCTTCTGCAGCAGCTCCTCGACTTCCGGGATCTCGAACTGCCGGCTGCCCGGGATCTTCGAGATCGAGAACTCGCACTTCGTGCACGCGAAGCGGCGGTAGTTTTCCTTCACCTGGCCGCCGCAGTTCGGGCACGGCGTCTCGAGCGTCGCGTAGTCACCGGGGATCGTGTCGGAATCGTATTCCTTCGCGCGCTTGACGATCTGCTGCGTCATGCGGGCGATTTCCTGCATGAACGCGTCGCGCCCGAGGTTGCCGCGCTCCATCTGCGACAGCTTGTATTCCCATTCGCCGGTGAGCTCCGGCGCGGTCAGCTCCTTCACGCCGAGCCCGCGCAAGAGTGTCATCAGCTGGAATGCCTTGGCGGTCGGGATCAGCTCGCGGCCTTCGCGCAACAGGTATTTCTCGCCGAGCAGGCCTTCGATGATCGCCGCGCGCGTGGCCGGCGTGCCGAGGCCCTTCGCGGCCATCGCCTCGCGCAGCTCGTCGTCCTCGACGAGCTTGCCCGCGCCTTCCATCGCGGACAGCAGCGTCGCTTCCGAGTAGCGTGCGGGCGGTTTCGTCACGAGCGCGACGGCGGCGATTTCGTCCGTCTTCACCTTCTCGTTCTTCTGCACCGGCACGAGGTTCGCGTCCGCCCCTTCGGCGTCGCGGCCGTACACCTGCAGCCAGCCCGGCTCGACGAGCACCTTGCCCTCGGTCTTGAAGTGATGGCCGGCGACTTCGGTGATCCGCGTCGTGACGCGGAATTCGGCCGCCGGGAAGAACACGGCGAGGAAGCGCTTCACGACCAGGTCGTACAGCTTCTGCTCCGGCTCGGACAGCGACTTCGGCGCCTGCAGCGTCGGGATGATTGCAAAGTGGTCGCTGATCTTCGAATTGTCGAAGATCCGCTTGTTCGGCTTCACCCAGCCCTTGTCGAGCACCTGCTTCGCATGCGGCAGGTAGTTGTTGCTCTCCTTGAGCATCTCGAGCGTGGACTGGACCGTCGAAATGTAGTCTTCCGGCAGCGCGCGCGCGTCGGTACGCGGGTAGGTCAGCACCTTGTGCTTTTCATACAGCGCCTGCGCGAGGCCGAGCGTGTTTTTCGCGGAGAAGCCGAAGCGGCCGTTCGCCTCGCGCTGCAGGCTCGTCAGGTCGAACAGCAGCGGCGACAGCTGCGTCGACGGCTTCGATTCCTCGGAGACCGTGCCGACCTGGTCGCGGCATGCGGCGACGATCGTTTCGGCGGCCGGTAGGCTCCACAGGCGGGAGTCGCGCCTTTCCGGATCGAATTCGTCGCGCTTGAATTTCGGGTCGTACCACTTGCCTTCGTAGAAACCGCCCGCGCACGCGAATGCGGCCTTCACTTCCCAGTAGTCGCGCGGGATGAAGCGGCGGATTTTCTCTTCGCGTTCGACGACGATCGACAGCGTTGGCGTCTGAACGCGGCCGACGGTCGTCAGGAAGAACCCGCCGCCCTTGCTGTTGAACGCGGTCATCGCGCGGGTGCCGTTGATCCCGACGAGCCAGTCGGCTTCCGAGCGGCAACGTGCGGCGTCGGCGAGCGGCTGCATGTCCGTGTCGCTGCGCAGGTTCGCGAAACCGTCGCGAATCGCCTGCGGCGTCATCGACTGCAGCCACAGGCGCTGGACCGGCTGCTTCGCCTTCGCGTGCTGCGCGATCAGGCGGAAAATCAGTTCGCCCTCGCGCCCCGCGTCACATGCGTTGATCAGGCGGTCGACGTCCTTGCGCTTCATCAGCTTGGTGAGCACCTTGAGGCGCGACTCGCTTTTTGCGATCGGGTTCAGGTCGAAATGCGGGGGGATGACGGGCAGATGCGCGAAGCTCCATTTCCCGCGCTTGACCTCGTACTCTTCCGGGGCGGCGATTTCGAGCAAGTGGCCGACAGCGGACGAAAGGACGAATTCGTCGCTCTCGTAGTATTCGTCATGCTTTGTAAAGCCGCCCAAAGCGCGCGCGATGTCGTTCGCGACAGAAGGCTTTTCCGCAATGATCAGTGCTTTGGACATGACAGGTGTGTGATGGTAGACCGGGTTCGCCGGTGTGGGTCCCTTTTACGACCGCTTTATAGCACACGCCGAAGCGACGGCGGCTCGGCGTGTAAAAAGCGGGTCATCATAGAGGGGGGGCTGCTGCGGCGGCAAGCGCCCGGCGCGGCGCGGTGCGCAAACGCGCGAGAAACCGCCGGGCCGGCGTGCGAATTCAGGCTTCGACGTTCAGGACGTTGCGCAATTTCGGTGCGTGCGGCGCACCGGGTACCGCGCTCAGGTCGGTCAGCATTCGCTCGACGATCGCCGCGTGCGGCAGCACCGTGCCGAAGAAGCGTGCGGTGTTGGCATCCTCGATCAGGATCGTCGGAAAGTTCTCGACGTCGAGATCGTCGAGGCGGTCGGCGTGCGTTTCGACGTCGATCCAGGCGAAGCAGGCGTCGGGATGCGCGTCGGCGAGCTGGTCGAAGGCCGTCCGGTAGTCGCGGCACGTGCCGCACCACTCGGCGCACAGGCAGGCGACGAGCAACGTGCCGGGATCGGCGAGGCGCTCGGCGATCCGATCCGCATCGGTGTCGAGATTCAGCGCGGGCATGGATTTCCTTGAGTATCGTCGGCGGCGCGGCCGCCCCTATTCGGGGAAATGTAGCACGCCGCGCGCAGGCGGGGTGGGGGCCGCGTCAAGCCGCGCGAAGCGTCCGCCGGGGAGACTCGCGACGCGACCGGCCAGTTCGAGCGCGAGCAGCACGCGGTGCAGCACGTCGTCGGACAGGCCGCTGTGTTCGGCGAGCCATTCGTATGTGACGGGGCCGTATCCCAGTGCGGCGAGCACGGCCTGTTCGGACGGGGTGCCGAGCGAGAGAGGCGGGGATGCCTCGATTCGGGCTGGCGCGGCGGCCGGACCGGAGGCGGCCGCTTCCACGATGCCGGCGGAGGCGTGCTGGCCGGAGGCTTCGGTTGCGCGAATCTGGCCGGGGTTCGCGCCCTGAATTCCGGGGCAGGCCACACCGGTCATCGGTTCTCCCAGCCCGTATTCTTCGAGAATATCGAGCGGCGCTGCCGTGAGCTTCGCGCCGTCGCGGATCAGCGCGTGGCAGCCCTGCGCGAGCGGTGCGTGGATCGAGCCAGGCATCGCGAACACATCGCGCCCCAGTTCGTTCGCGAGCCGCGCGGTGATCAGCGAGCCGGAGCGCGGGGCTGCCTCGACGACGAGCGCGCCGATCGCGAGCGCGGCGATCAGCCGGTTGCGCTGCGGGAAATGCGCGGCGCGGGCCGGCGTACCGAGCGGCCATTCCGACAGGATCGCACCGTGCGCGGCAATCTCGTGGGCGAGTGCGCGGTGCCGTGCCGGATAGACGAGGTCGGCGCCCGTTGCGATCACCGCGACCGTGCCCGACCGGCCGTCGAGCCCGCCGCGATGCGCGGCGCCGTCGATCCCGAGCGCAAGGCCCGAGACGATCGGGAGCCCCGCGTCGGACAACTCGCGTGCGAAGCGCGTCGCGTCGGCGAGCCCCTGCGGCGTCGCGTGGCGGCTGCCGACCACGGCGAAGCCGCGTGCGTGCAGCAGGTCGAGCCGGCCCTTTATATATAGCAGCGGCGGCGGGTCGTGCAGGTCGCGCAGCCGCGGCGGGTAGGCCGGATCGCTGAGCGTGACGAGCGCGTTGCCCGGCGCATCGAGCCACGCTAGCGCGGCATCGGTGCGCGCATCGAGATCGTCGCGTTCGCTTGCGCGCACGGCCTGCGCGGCGGCCGGGCTGCTCACGGCGGCAATGGCCTGGTCGGACGCGCGCAGCAGCGCCGCCGGCGAGCCGAACGCGTCGAGCAGCGCCTGCAGTACGGCGGGTGCGAGGCCGGGCGCATGTGCGAGCTGCAGCCACGCGCGCAACGCGGAGGTGGTCAGCGCGTGCGGCGACATGAGGCTGCCCTCGAACGCAGCGGCCAGCGGACCGCGTGGCGCCATGATAAAATTTTCATCATCCGAAATACTCGACAGGGCCGCGCGCGCAGGCGCCCGGCCAATTGCAGGAGGCGCGATTCGCGGCATTGATACGCCGCGCATCCGCCTCATCTTCATTGCATCGCGGCGGCGGCGCCAGCCGGCCGGATGGCCGATGCGGCACGCCGCGCCACCGAATACCGAACACCATGGCTTTGCTCAACATTCTTCATTACCCCGACAAGCGGCTGCACAAGGTCGCCAAGCCCGTCGACAAGGTCGACGACCGGATCCGCAAGCTCGTCGCCGACATGGCCGAGACCATGTACGCGGCGCCCGGCATCGGCCTTGCGGCCACGCAGGTCGACGTGCACGAGCGCGTGATCGTGATCGACGTTTCCGAGGAAAAGAACGAGTTGCGCGCGTTCATCAACCCCGAGATCGTCTGGTCGAGCGACGTGAAGCAGATCTATGAAGAGGGCTGCCTGTCGGTGCCCGGCATCTACGACGAAGTCGAGCGTCCCGACCACGTGCGCGTGCGCGCGCTCAACGAGCAGGGCGAGGCGTTCGAGCTCGACTGCGAGGGCCTGCTTGCCGTGTGCGTCCAGCACGAGATGGATCACCTGATGGGGCGCGTGTTCGTCGAATACCTGTCGCCGCTCAAGCAGACGCGCATCAAGACGAAGATGAAGAAACTCGAACGTGCGATGTGACGCGCGTTCATCCTGCCCGACCCCGAACGCTGTCATGACCCATACGTTGCGCGTGATTTTTGCCGGCACGCCGGAATTTGCCGCGGCTGCCCTCGCCGCGATCCACGAGGCCGGTTTTCCGGTGCCGCTCGTGCTCACCCAGCCCGATCGCCCGGCCGGCCGCGGCATGAAACTGCAGGCGAGCGCCGTGAAGCGCTACGCCGTCGAGCATGGCATGCCCGTCGCGCAGCCGCCGTCGCTGCGCCGCGCGGGCAAGTACCCCGCGGAGGCGGCCGACGCGATCGAGCTGCTGCGCACGACGCCGCACGACGTGATGGTGGTCGCCGCGTACGGCCTGCTGCTGCCGCAGGAGGTGCTCGACATTCCGCGCAGCGGCTGCATCAACATCCATGCGTCGCTGCTGCCGCGCTGGCGCGGCGCCGCGCCGATCCACCGCGCGATCGAGGCCGGCGACGCCGAGACGGGCGTCACGCTGATGCAGATGGACGTCGGCCTCGACACCGGCGCGATGATCGAAGAGGCACGCATCGCGATCGCGCCCGACGACACGACCGCAACGCTGCACGACCGGCTGGCCGCCGACGGCGCGCGGCTGATCGTCGACGCGCTGGTGCGGCTCGAGCGCGACGGCACGCTGCCGGCGACGCCGCAGCCGGCCGACGGCGTGACCTATGCGGAAAAGATCGGCAAGCACGAAGCGGCGCTCGACTGGCGCAAGCCTGCCGACGTGCTCGCGCGCCAGGTGCGTGCGTTCGATCCGTTCCCCGGCGGCGTCGCGACGCTCGACGGCGCGGCAATCAAGCTGTGGGCGGCCGAGCCGGTGGCGGCGCGCGGCGACGCGGCGCCCGGCACGATCGTCGAAGCCGCGCCGGAAGGCGTGGTCGTCGCATGCGGCAGCGGCGCGCTGCGCGTCACGCAGTTGCAGAAGCCGGGCGGCAAGCGGCTGCCCGCGCGCGAATTCCTGGCCGGCTCGCCGCTCGCCGCGGGCCAGCGTTTCGCGCCGACCGACGTTGCGTAACGTGACCTGACTGCCATTCGACACGGCCTGCCGGCCCTGCGCAATCGGCCGGACGGCCGAGTCGCGCAGCGCGGCAGGCGCGCGTAGAATTTCCCTGCGCTCTCCGGTTTCGAGGTTTTCATGTTCGGCATCACCCATTTCGGCTTCTTCGTGCTGGCAGTTTTCCTGCTGAACGTCACGCCCGGCCCCGACACGGCCTACATCGTCGGCCGCAGCGTCGCGCAGGGCCGCGGCGCGGGGCTGATGTCGGCGCTCGGCATTTCGGTCGGCTGCTGCGTTCACGCGCTCGCGTGCGCATTCGGCCTGACCGCGCTGCTTGCAGCGTCGGCTGCCGCGTTCACGGTGATCAAGCTGGTCGGCGCCGCGTACCTGATCTATCTGGGCGTGCGGATGATCGTCGCGAAGCAGGCGGCTGCACCGTCGGGCGCCGCCGCCGCACAGGCCGCGAAGCCGCTGCGGCAACTGTTCATGCAGGGCTTCTGGACCAACGTGCTGAACCCTAAGGTCGTGCTGTTCTTCGTGTCGTTCTTCCCGCAGTTCGTCTCGGTCGACAGCCCGCACAAGGCATTGGCGTTCCTGACCCTCGGCGCGGTGTTCGTCGCGATGAGCACGGTCTGGACCAGCCTGGTCGCATGGGTCGCGGGCAGCGTCACGCAACGCTTTTCCGGCAAGCCGGGCGTCAAGAAGTGGCTCGACCGCACGGTCGGCAGTGCTTTCGTCGGCCTCGGCCTGCGTCTTGCAACATCGCAACGCTGAGATTGAATTTTTCCGGCAAGACCTTATCTAACAAATCGCTTACAATTTTCCGTCGCGCCCTGTGATGCGCGGCGGGTCCCCTGACGGATAAGGAGTGGGTATGTTCAATTGGGTCAAAACGGCGATGCTGATGGCCGGGATCACGGCCCTGTTCATCGTGATCGGCGGCATGATCGGCGGCTCGCGCGGCATGACGATCGCGCTGCTGTTCGCGCTCGGCATGAATTTCTTCTCGTACTGGTTCTCCGACAAGATGGTGCTGCGCATGTACAACGCGCAGGAAGTCGACGAGAACACGGCGCCGCAGTTCTACCGGATGGTGCGCGAGCTGGCCACGCGCGCGAACCTGCCGATGCCGCGCGTCTACCTGATCAACGAGGATGCGCCGAACGCGTTCGCGACGGGCCGCAACCCCGAGCACGCGGCGGTCGCCGCGACGACGGGCATCCTGCGCGTGCTGTCGGAGCGCGAGATGCGCGGTGTGATGGCGCACGAGCTCGCGCACGTGAAGCACCGCGACATCCTGATCTCGACGATCACCGCGACGATGGCGGGTGCGATCTCGGCACTCGCGAACTTCGCGATGTTCTTCGGCGGGCGCGACGAGAACGGCCGGCCGGCCAACCCGATCGCGGGTATTGCGGTCGCGCTGCTCGCACCGATTGCCGGCGCGCTGATCCAGATGGCGATTTCGCGGGCACGCGAGTTCGAGGCCGACCGCGGCGGCGCACAGATTTCCGGCGATCCGCAGTCGCTTGCGACCGCGCTCGACAAGATCCATCGCTATGCGGCCGGCATCCCGTTCCAGGCCGCCGAAGCGCATCCGGCCACCGCGCAGATGATGATCATGAACCCGCTCCACGGCGGTGGCCTGCAGAACCTGTTCTCGACGCACCCGGCCACCGAGGAGCGCATCGCGCGCCTGATGGAGATGGCGCGTACCGGCCGCTTCGATTAAGTCTCGGCGCACCGCGCGGCCGTTGCCGCGTGGCGTCCCCCTCGCCACCCCGCACGCTTCGCGCTGCGGGGTGTTTCATTTGTGCGCGCGGTAAACGGGCCAAAGGGGCCGCATGGTCGCACGCTACAATGCGCGGTTTGGGATCGCTGGGCCGCGCGGCCTCCGCGATCCCGCCGTTTGCCGCATTTGCTTGCTGCGTTTGTTTGCCGATTTCGCTCCGATGACACGAACCCGTTCTTCCGCTCCGTCTTCTTCCGGCCGCCCGGCGCGCCTGTCCGCGCTGCACCTTGCGCCCGAATCGCTCGGCTTCGCACTCGACGCGGCCGCGCAGGCGGTCGATGCGGTACGGCGCGGCACCGCGCTGCCGGCAGCGCTGTCGGTGGTATTCGCGCAGATGGCGTCCGGTGCGCAGGCGCTCGCGCGCGGCGCGACGCAGGACGTTGCGTACCGGACGATGCGACGCCTCGGCAGCGCGGACTGGCTGATCGGCAAGTTCGTCAGCAAGGCGCCGCCCGCGCACGTGCACGCGGTGCTCGCCGGCGCGCTCGCGCTGCTGCTCGACCCGGCGGACGATGCCGCGTACCCGGCGTTCACGGTGGTCGACCAGGCCGTCACCGTAATCGGCGCGCGGCGCGAATTTGCGTTCGCGAAGGGAATGGTCAACGCGGTGCTGCGCCGTTTCCTGCGCGAGCGCGACGCGCTCGTCGCGGCGATGCGGGACGACGCCGTCGCGCGCTGGAACTACCGCGCATGGTGGGTCGATGCGGTGAAGCGCGCGTGGCCCGACGCATGGCAGGCGATCCTCGCGGCCGGCGAGCGCCAGGGGCCGCTGACGCTGCGCGTGAATGCGCGCCGCGCGAGCGTCGACGCGTATCTCGACACGCTGCGCGCGAGCGGGATCGACGCGACCGCGATCGGCCGGCATGCGGTGCGGCTCGCATCGGCGCTGCCGGTCGAGCGCATTCCGGGATTCGCCGACGGCGTGGTGTCGGTGCAGGATGCCGGCGCACAGCTCGCGGCCGAATGGCTCGGCGCGCGCGACGGCATGCGCGTGCTCGACGCATGCGCGGCACCCGGCGGCAAGACCGGCCACATTCTCGAACTGGCCGATGCGGAAGTCGTTGCGCTCGAAAGCGACGCGACGCGCGCGGCGCGCATCGGCGAGAACCTCGTGCGCCTGTCGCTCGCAGCGGATGTGCGTGTCGGCGATGCGGGCGCGCCCGACGCATGGTACGACGGGCGCCCGTTCGACCGTATCCTGGCCGACGTGCCATGCTCGGCCTCCGGCATCGTGCGGCGGCATCCGGACATTCGCTGGCTGCGCCGCGAGGCCGACATCCCGGCGCTCGTCGCGGAACAGCGCCGCATCCTGTCGGCGTTGTGGCCGCTCGTGAAACCGGGCGGCGAATTGCTTTACGTGACCTGTTCGATCTTCCCCGAAGAAGGTGAGTTGCAGGCCCGCTGGTTTGAAGCGGCTTGTGAAGATGCGGTACGATTGGACGCCCCCGGCCAGCTGCTGCCGGGCGGAGTGCAGGGAGGGGCGGCCGCCGGCGCACTCGACCAGAACACCGATCACGACGGATTTTTCTACGCGCGGTTTCAGAAACGGTGACGATCAAACACCTTTTTCCACTTCGGCTCGCGGCCGTCCTGATGGTCGCGTTGACGCTGTGCCTGGCCGTCGTCCGGCCGGCGCATGCCCAGTCGATCGCCGTGCAGCGCGCGTCGCTCCAGGCCGACGGAAGCGGCTGGAGCCTCGACGCCCGTTTCGACTTCGAGCTGAATCCGAACCTCGAGGATGCCGTCAACAAGGGCATCCCGCTTTACTTCACGACCGACTTCGAGCTGAGCCGCGCGCGCTGGTACTGGTTCGACGAGCAGCCGGTGTCGGTGACGCAGACGATCCGCCTGTCGTTCCAGCCGCTCACGCGCGAATACCGCGTGTCGACGGGCGGCCTGCAGCTCGGCTTCCCGTCGCTGAAGGACGCGCTCGCGGTCGTCCGGCACATCACGTCGTGGCATGTGATCGACCGCAACCAGGTGCGCCTGGGGGAAACCTACATGGCATCGGTGCGGATGCAGCTCGATACGGCGCTGATGCCGAAGCCGTTCCAGGTCGACGCCGTGAACAACCGCGACTGGACGCTCGGGTCGGACTGGAAGCGCTTCAACTTCACGGTGACCGAACGTGCTAAATAAAGTGCGCCGCGCGGCCAGCGGGAAGAGCCTCCTCGTTCGCGTGATCGTCTCGACCGTCGCGCTCACCGCGCTGCTGCTGCTCGTGCTGCTCGCGGCCGCGAGCGCGAACACCGAATTCTTCGACCGCTACTACTCGTGGCTGTACGCGACCAACATCGTCGTCGCGCTCGTATTCCTGCTCGTGGTGCTCGGGCTGATCGGGATGATCGTCGTGCGCCTGAGGAAGGGCAAGTTCGGCACGCGGCTGCTCGCGAAGCTCGCGGTGTTCTTCGCGCTCGTCGGCGTGGTGCCGGGCGGGATCATCTACATCGTGTCGTACCAGTTCGTGTCGCGCAGCATCGAGTCGTGGTTCGACGTGAACGTCGAGACGGCGCTGACGGCCGGCCTGAACCTCGGCCGCGGGATGCTCGATGCGTCGCTGTCCGATCTGCAGACGAAGGCGCGACTGATGTCCGACCAGCTCGCGAGCGTCGATGCGAACACGAACGGCACGACGCTCACGCTGCTGCGGCTGCGCGACCAGTTCGGCGTGCAGGACGCGACGATCGTCGAGCCGGGCCGCGGCGGCTCGGGCGCGGCGCCCGAACTGCATATCGTCGCGCAGGCGTCGGGCAATTTCGCGGCGCTGATTCCGGATGACCTGCCGACGCCGCTGATGCTGAGCCAGGCGCGCGAACACGGCGCGTACGCGGCGATCGAAGGCGAAGTCGACGGCGACCCGCGCGCGCACGGTGCGAAGGGCGCGCTGCGGCTGCGCGTCGTGCGGCCGATTCCCGATGCGACGACGTCGCTGCTGCAGCCGGCCGAACGTTTCCTGCAGCTCACGCAACCGGTGCCGCCGACGCTTGCGCACAACGCGGACGCCGTGCAGCGCGCCTATCGCGAGTACCAGGAAAAGGCGCTCGGCCGCACCGGCTTGCGCAAGATGTACATCGGCACGCTGACGCTCGCGCTGTTCCTCGCGACCTTCATCGCGATGATGCTCGCGCTTGCGCTCGGCCAGCAGCTTGCGCGGCCGCTGTTCCTGCTCGCGCAGGGCACGAAGGAGATCACGGAAGGCGACTACACGCCGAAGCGCGAGATCAAGACGCGCGACGAGCTCGGTTTCCTCACGCAGTCGTTCAACGCGATGACGCGCCAGTTGTCCGAGGCGCGGCTCGCGGTCGAGAAGAACCGCATCGCGCTCGAGCATTCGAAGACGTATCTCGAAAGCATCCTCGCGAACCTGACGGCCGGTGTGTTCGTACTCGACCGCCAGTTCCGGCTGACGACGGCCAATCGCGGTGCCGAGCGAATCTTCCGGCAGCCGTTCAACGCGCTGATCGGCACGACACTCGACCGGATCGGCGTTGCCGCGGGGTTCGGCGCGATGGTGCGCAAGGCGTTCGCCGATCGCGAGGCGGCGTCCGACGGCGCCAGCGGCGATCGCGGCCACTGGCAGCAGCAGTTCGCGATCGAGGTGCCGGGCGAAGCCGATCCGCTGACGCTGCTCGTGCGCGGCACGCGCCTCGTGTTGACGGTCGACGGGCAGGCCGACGATCCGCAGACATCCGGTTACGTCGTCGTGTTCGACGACATTTCCGACGTGATTTCCGCGCAGCGTTCGGTCGCGTGGGGCGAGGTCGCGCGGCGGCTTGCGCACGAGATCAAGAATCCGTTGACGCCGATCCAGCTGTCGGCCGAGCGGCTGCAGATGAAGCTGTCCGACAAGCTCGCGCCGCCCGACGCGGATGTGCTCAAGCGCGGCGCGACGATGATCGTCAACCAGGTGGCCGCGATGAAACGGATGGTCGACGATTTCCGCGAATACGCGCGCACGCCGCCGGCGGTGCTCGCGAACCTGCAGTTGAACGAACTGGCGAGCGAGGTGCTCGGGCTGTATGGTGTCGGCGAGGGCAAGAGCCCGATCGTCGCCGAGCTCGCGCCGTCGCTGCCGGTGATTCGCGGCGACGCGACGCAATTGCGCCAGGTGATCCACAACCTGCTGCAGAATGCGCAGGATTCGGTCGCGGAAGTCGCGCATCCGCGTGTGTTGATCGAAACCAAGACAGTAGAATATGGCGATCCCGACGCCGAGGGCAAAACGCGCGTCGCGGTACGTCTTACCGTGTCCGACAACGGGCCCGGTTTTCCGGCACGCATCCTGACCCGCGCGTTCGAGCCTTACGTGACGACGAAGGCGAAGGGCACGGGGCTCGGGTTGGCCACGGTCAAGAAAATCGTCGACGAGCACGGTGCGCGGATCGATCTGCGCAATCGCATGCACGGCGAGACCGTCGAGGGTGCGCAGGTGTCGATCCTGTTCCTGCAGATGGCGAGCGATGCGCCAGGCGCCGAAACAGGCGCGCAGGGCGGGACGACCCCCGCTAAGACAAAAGCAAGTGAGCAGACAAGGGCAGCGTAAATGGCAACCATCCTGGTGGTAGATGATGAAATGGGCATCCGGGAATTGCTCTCGGAGATCCTCAGCGATGAAGGACATGTCGTCGAGGCAGCGGAGAACGCGCAAGCCGCGCGGGAATACCGGCTGAATCAGGTGCCCGATCTCGTGCTGCTCGATATCTGGATGCCCGATACCGACGGCGTCACGTTGCTCAAGGAATGGGCGGCGCAGGGGCTGCTGACGATGCCCGTGATCATGATGTCCGGGCACGCGACGATCGATACGGCCGTCGAGGCGACGAAGATCGGCGCGCTCGATTTCCTCGAGAAGCCGATCGCGTTGCAGAAGCTGCTGAAGTCCGTCGAGCACGGTCTCGCACGCGGCGCGACGCCGGTGTCCGCCAACGCGGCGGCGAAGGCCGGTGCCGGACAGGCCGCGGGGGCCGCGGCGGTTGCATCCGCGGCTGCGCTGCCGACGCTCGGCGACGACATGGCGGCGGCACTCGGCCTCGCGGGGCAGACGGCCGCGATCCCGTTCGACATCCCGTTGCGCGAAGCGCGCGATGCGTTCGAGCGCGCGTACTTCGAATATCACCTCGCGCGCGAGAACGGCAGCATGACGCGCGTCGCGGAGAAGACGGGCCTCGAGCGCACGCACCTGTATCGCAAGCTCAAGCAGCTCGGCGTCGAACTCGGCAAGAAGCCGGCCGAAGGCGCCGTATAAATTTTTTGCGAAAACGCTTGAGCAGGTGAGAAAAGCTCGATATACTTTCATTCTTCGTTGGCCCGGTAGCTCAGTTGGTAGAGCAGCGGATTGAAAATCCGCGTGTCGATGGTTCGATTCCGTCCCAGGCCACCAGCAGTTCCAACCCCAAGAATCGGAAGGTTCTTGGGGTTTTTCGTTTGTGGTGGGTATTGCGTGCCATAGGCGGCGTGCGCGGCAGCATTCGCGTGGGCATGATAAAATCCGTGCCCGCTCAATGACTTAGCGCATCGCTACATGCGCACGGCAGGCTGCCAGTGATGCGCCGCCGTGACGCGCGGCAACGATGCCGCGCGATGGGCGGTATAAGCGCTCCGCCGCGTTCGCGGCCGACCGCGCTGCCTATACTGGTCGAGCCGGCGCAGGCCGGCACGCGTCGGGCCGCCCGGCGGCAGCCGGCCCCGGGGCGCAGCGCGACGCGAGCCTACACATTCACGGAGTATCACGGTGATTCGGACAGACGCTAAAGACGGCGCGCTCGTGTTGTTTTCCGGCGGGCAGGACTCGGCCACGTGCGTGGCATGGGCGCTCGAACGCTACCAGACGGTCGAGACGCTTGGCTTCGATTACGGCCAGCGCCATCGGGTCGAGCTCGAATGTCGCGAAGGCGTGCGCGAAGCACTGAAGCACAAGTTTCCCGCGTGGTCGGACCGGCTCGGCGACGATCACATGATCGACCTGTCGGTGCTCGGCGCGATCAGCGATACAGCGATGACGCGCACGATCGAGATCGAGACGGCGGCGAACGGCCTGCCGAACACGTTCGTGCCGGGCCGCAACCTGATGTTCATGACGATCGCCGCGGCGATCGCCTATCGCCGCGGGCTGCGCGTGCTGGTCGGCGGGATGTGCGAGACTGATTTTTCGGGCTACCCCGACTGCCGCGACGACACGATGAAGGCGCTGCAGGTCGCGCTGAACCTCGGGATGGACACGCGCATCGTGCTCGAGACGCCGCTGATGTGGCTCGACAAGGCGCAGACGTGGCAGCTTGCCGAACAGCTCGGCGGCGAAGCGCTCGTCGAGCTGATCCGCGTCGAGACGCACACGTGCTACGTTGGCGAGCGCGCGGAGCTGCACGACTGGGGTTTCGGCTGCGGCGAGTGCCCGGCCTGCAAGCTGCGCAAGCGCGGCTACGAGGCCTACCTGAAGGGCGAGCGGGTGACCGAAGCGCCGCTGTGACGCGGCGCGCCGGCAGCGCTTGATGGATAACGGATTCTGATCGACAACGAGCGGCGCGAGCCGGACGAAGGACGATGACTTACGCGGTCAAGGAAATTTTCTACACGTTGCAGGGCGAGGGCGCGAACGCGGGCCGGCCGGCCGTGTTCTGCCGGTTCGCCGGCTGCAACCTGTGGTCGGGCCGCGAAGAGGATCGCGAGGAGGCCGTGTGCCGCTTCTGCGATACGGACTTCGTCGGCACCGACGGCGAGAACGGCGGCAAGTTCAAGGACGCCGAAGCGCTCGTCGCGACGATCGCCGGCCTGTGGCCGGATGGCGAAGCGCACCGCTTCGTCGTCTGCACGGGCGGCGAGCCGATGCTGCAGCTCGACCAGCCGCTCGTCGACGCGCTGCACGCGGCCGGCTTCGAGATCGCGATCGAGACCAACGGCTCGCTGCCGGTGCTCGAATCGATCGACTGGATCTGCGTGAGCCCGAAGGCCGACGCGCCGCTCGTCGTCACGAAGGGCAACGAACTGAAGGTCGTGATCCCGCAGGACAACCAGCGGCTGGCCGACTATGCGAAGCTCGACTTCGAGTATTTCCTCGTCCAGCCGATGGACGGCCCGTCGCGCGACCTCAATACGAAGCTCGCGATCGACTGGTGCAAGCGTCATCCGCAGTGGCGCCTGTCGATGCAGACCCACAAATATCTGAACATTCCCTGAGCCACGGCTTTTGACATCGTGCTGATTACCCGAAAACTCGAATTCGACGCGGGCCACCGCATTCCCGATCACCGCAGCCAGTGCAGGAACCTGCACGGCCATCGCTACGTGCTCGAAATCACGTTGCGCGGCGATCTCGTCGATACCGAGGGCGCGCCCGACCGCGGCATGGTGATGGATTTCGCCGACGTGAAGGCGCTCGCGATGGAGCACCTGGTCAGCAAGTGGGACCACGCGTTCCTGGTCTACGCGCGCGACGAGGTCGTGCGCTCGTTCCTCGAGCAGATGGCCGACCACAAGACCGTCGTGATCGACCGGATCCCGACCGTCGAGAACCTTGCGGCGATCGCGTTCGACCTGCTCGCGAACGTGTACGACGCGCACTACGGCGTGAACCTGCGCCTCGAGCGCGTGCGCCTGTACGAAACGCCGAACTGCTGGGCCGACGTCGAGCGCCAGCCCGGCCGCTGATCCTGCCTTCCCGGCAGCCCCGCCGTCCGGCGCGGGCTGCCCGCCACCGCGCGTCGCGGCCTCGTCCCGCGCCGGCGCTGCTCCCCGCCCATTCCCACATTCCGCGTAACGCCGCGCTATGATCGTTGCGTGGCACCGGAAAACGCATCGGTGTGCGGTCGTACGGCGCGCGCTGTCAGATTGGCCGCCCACAGCCGACTAACGTTGAAGGGCGCGGTCTGGCGCCGCCGTCGTGCCGCGCTGCCCGACGTGTGGCGCCCCTTCGCCTGTTGCTTGTCCCGTTCGATTGCCGTTCCGTCCAGGAGGCCGTATCGATGAGCACGCTCACCAATTCCCTCAAACAACGCCTGCGCGACGGCGACGAGCCGCTGTACGGCCTGTGGCTGTCGCTCGGCAGCGATTCGGCCGCGGAAGCGCTCGCGCACGCCGGCTACGACTGGCTTTGCATCGACATGGAGCACGCGCCGAACGATAGCCGCGACGTCACCTCGCAGTTGCGCGCGATCGCTGCCGCGCACCTGCCGAGCGAACCCGTCGTGCGCGTGCCGGCGCGCGAGCCGTGGCTCGTGAAGCGCGCGCTCGACGCCGGCGCACGCACGCTGATGTTTCCGTGCATCGAGACGCCCGACGACGCCGCGCACGCGGTGCGGCTCACGCGCTTCCCGTCGCCGGAATCGCCTGACGGGCTGCGCGGCGTCGCGGGCATGGTGCGCGCGGCGGCGTTCGGCATGCGTCGCGATTACGTGCAGACGGCAAACGCGCAGGTCGCGGTGATCGTGCAGATCGAATCGGCGCGCGGCGTCGACGAAGTCGAGCGGATCGCGGCGACGCCAGGCGTCGATTGCCTGTTCATCGGCCCGGCCGATCTCGCGGCGAGCCTCGGGCATCTCGGCGACATCCGCCACCCGGACGTCGAAACCGCGATGGCGCGCGTGCTCGCAGCAGGCAGGCAGGCCGGCGTCGCGGTCGGCATTTTCGCGGGCGACGCGGCGGGCGCGCGGCAGTATCGCGAGGCCGGCTACCGGATGATCACGCTGTCGGCCGACGTGAGCTGGCTGCTGCGTGCGACGCGGCAAGCGCTGCAGGAGGTACGGTCATGAACGGCGGTGACGGCGCGTCTTGCAGGCGCGCGCAGGGTGCGAGCGGTGCAAGCGGGCGGTTGGGCGCGATGCTCGGCCTGTGGGCCGTGTGTGTCGCGGCGGCCGCGCAGGGTGCGCCGCAAGCGAAGCCCGATCCGTCGCGCGAGACGCAATCGGCGGTCGCCGACTACAACGCCGGCGACTATCGCGCGGCACTGGTGCAGTTCCACGACGCGGCCGAGCGCGGCGACCGTCTCGCGCAGTTCAACTACGCGATGATGCTGCTGACGGGCGAAGGCGTGACGGCGAACATCGACGAAGGGCTGCGCTGGCTGAAGCGCGCGGCCGACTCGAACATGTCGCATGCGCAGTACGTGTACGGCCGGATGTTCGACGACGGCGAGTTCGTTGCGCGCAATCCGGCCGAAGCGCATCGCTGGTTCCTGCGCGCGGCGAAGCAGGGGCACGTGCAGGCCGAGTTGTCGCTCGCGAACCAGTTCCTCGACGGGCGCGGCACGCCGCGCGACAACCGGCAGGCGTTCGCGTGGTACAAGCAGGCCGCCGACGCGGGCGAGCCGACCGCGCAGTATGTGACCGCGTCGTTCTACGAGCGCGGCGGCGACGGCGTCGAGCAGAACCTGAATATCGCGCGGGCGTATTACGCGGCGGCGGCCGCGCAGGGCGACGAGACGGCCGGATTGAAATTCAAGGAGTTGAGCGCGCGGCTGAAGGCGCAGGGGCCGGCCTCGGGCGTCGGTGCGGAGCCGGGGAGCCCGCGCGCGGCACCGCAGTGAGTGGGCGCCGCGCCGCGTTGCCGCGTTCGAAACGCACGATAAAAAACGGCGCCGGAGCGCCGTTTTTCTTGGCTGCGGCCGTGCCGCGCGGTCAACTCTTCATCAGCCGCCGCTGTCGCCCGACGCTCATGATCATCCCGATCGCGATGCCGAGCGTCGCGAGCGCGGTGCCGCCGTAGCTCATGAACGGCAGCGGCACGCCGACGACCGGCAGCACGCCGCTCACCATCCCGATGTTGACGAACGCATAGACGAAGAACGCGAGCGTGAGCGAGCCCGCGAGCAGGCGGCCGAACAGCGTCGCGCCCTGCGCGGCGATATAGAGCCCGCGCGCGATCAGCGCCATGTACAGCGTCAGCAGCACGAGCCCGCCGACGAGCCCCCATTCCTCCGAGAACACCGCGAAGATGAAGTCGGTGTGCTTCTCCGGAATGAATTCGAGGTGCGCCTGCGTGCCTTTCAGGTAGCCCTTGCCGAGCACACCGCCCGAGCCGATCGCGATCACGGCCTGGATCGTGTGGAAGCCCTTGCCGAGCGGGTCGGAAGTCGGGTCGAGCAGCGTGCACACGCGGTGCTTCTGGTAGTCGTGCATCAGCGGCCACTGCACTTCGGGCTGGCAGATGCGGTCCTCGAACACGGCGATCGACCCGACCGCGATCACGCCCGCGACGAGCACCGGCACGATCAGCTTGAACGACAGGCCGGCGAGGTAGATCACGAAGAAGCCGGCCGCGAACACGAGCAGGCCCGTGCCGAGGTCGGGCTGCTTCGCGATCAGCCCGACCGGCACCATCAGGATCCCGAACGCGGCGAGGAAGTCGTACCAGCGCAGCCCGCCTTCGCGGCGCTGGTAGTACCACGCGAGCATCAGCGGTGTTGCGATCTTGAGGATCTCCGACGGCTGGATCACGACGCCGACGTTCAGCCAGCGCTTCGCGCCCTTCTTGGTCATCCCGAACAGCGCGACCGCGATCAGCAGCGCGACCCCGAACGTATAGAGCGGGACCGCGAAGCGCATCAGCGTAGTCGGCGGGATGTTGGCGATCACCCACATCAGCACGAACGTCAGCAGGATGTTGCGTAGCTGGTCCTCGACGCGGCCCGGCATGTCGATCGCCGCGCTGTACAGCGTGACGATGCCGACGCACAGCAGCAGGAACACGATGAGGGCGAGCGGGCGGTCGAAGCCCGCGAACATCTGCTTGATCTTGTCGAGCCAGGCGCGCTTGTCGAATTGCATGCCTTTCTCCGTTAATGAGCGGTGCCGGCGTCCGCCGCTTTCGCGGGGGCCGTCGCACGGTGGTTGTCGTCCCGCGGCGTGGCGACGAGCGGCTGCGCGTCGCTGGCGGGCCGGCGCGGCCGGTGCGGGCGCCGGATCGGCGGCAGGCTCGCGGCCCTGGGCGCCGC
>NZ_JAOTQT010000038.1:0-46163 GCF_025685725.1 Burkholderia sp. BKH01
ACCAGGGACCTACGGATTAACAGTCCGGCGCTCTACCGACTGAGCTATCGGGGAACAAACAGCAGAGAAATGAGATTGTATGGAGTGTTCGC
This sequence comes from Burkholderia sp. BKH01, assembly GCF_025685725.1. Classification (NCBI taxonomy): domain Bacteria; kingdom Pseudomonadati; phylum Pseudomonadota; class Betaproteobacteria; order Burkholderiales; family Burkholderiaceae; genus Burkholderia; species Burkholderia sp. BKH01. The sequence continues at coordinate 93 of NZ_JAOTQT010000038.1, forward strand.
TAACCTGTCAATACTTTTGGGCCGCAGCGCACAAAAATTTTTGCGGCCGCCGCGCGATCAGCGCTCGAGCAGGTGCAGCTTGTCCTGCACGTCCTTCCACTCGTCCGCGTCGGCCGGTGCCGGCTTGGTCTTCGTGATCGACGGCCAGCCCTTTGCCAGCTCGGCATTCAGCTCGGTGAACTGCTGTTGGTCGCCGGGAACGTCTTCTTCGGCATAGATCGCATTGGTCGGGCACTCGGCGACGCACACGGCGCAGTCGATGCACTCGTCCGGATCGATGGCGAGAAAGTTGGGACCTTCACGGAAGCAATCCACCGGGCACACATCCACGCAATCCGTGTATTTGCACTTGATGCAGCCTTCGGTCACAACGTGAGTCATTAAAACGCTCCTGCTTGGCGGTATATATGGGGTGGCGTTTGCGCCAAAAGCGGCATTGTAACTGAAGCGCAAAACCCGCATGGCATGGTCGGCTTTCCGGCTTATATCGTTTCGTGATTAGTTTATGGGGGTCCGCCGGCGGGAACCCGGATACGGCGTGTCGGCGCGACGGGGCAGCGCGGCAGGCGGTTTCACGATGGTCGGGCCCGCATTCGGGTAACATGGCCGACAGACCGGGCGGCGCGCTGTGCGCCGGGGCCCTGTCACGATATTGGCGGTGCCGCAAACATGATCATCACTTCGCTGCTCGACACGGATCTCTACAAGTTCACGATGATGCAGGTCGTCCTGCATCACTTCCCGGCCGCAAACGTCGAATACCGTTTCAAGTGCCGCACGCAAGGCGTCGATCTCGTGCCGTATATCGACGAGATCCGCGACGAGGTGCGCGGCCTGTGCGCGCTGCGTTTTTCCGATGTCGAACTCGACTACCTGCGGCGGATGCGCTTCATCAAGAGCGATTTCGTCGACTTCCTCGCGCTGTTCCACCTGAACGAGAAGTACATCTCGATCACGCCTTCGCCGAAGGGCAACGGCGAGATCGACATCGAGATCAAGGGGCCGTGGCTGCATACGATCCTGTTCGAGATCCCGGTGCTCGCGATCGTCAACGAAGTCTATTTCCGCAACACGCAGCGCGAACCCGACTATCGTGAAGGCCGCGAGCGGCTGCGCGAGAAGATCAAGCTGCTCGGCGCGAAGCCCGAGTTCGCCGATTGCAAGATCGCCGACTACGGCACGCGCCGGCGCTTCTCGAAGGTGTGGCACGAGGAAGTCGCGCTCACGCTGCGCGACGGCCTCGGCCCGCAGTTCGCGGGCACGAGCAACGTGCTGTACGCGATGAAGCACGACATCACGCCGCTCGGCACGATGGCTCACGAATACCTGCAGGCGTGCCAGGCGCTCGGCCCGAGGCTGCGCGACTCGCAGATCTACGGCTTCGAGATGTGGGCGAAGGAATACCGCGGCGACCTCGGGATCGCGCTGTCGGACGTCTACGGGATGGACGCGTTCCTGAACGACTTCGACATGTACTTCTGCAAGCTGTTCGACGGCGCGCGCCACGATTCGGGCGATCCGTTCGACTGGGGCGAGCGGATGCTGCGCCATTACGAGGCGAACCGGTGCGACCCGCGCACGAAGGTGCTCGTGTTCTCGGACGCGCTCGACATCCCGAAGGTCATGCAGTTGTACGAACGGTTCCGCGGCCGCTGCAAGCTCGCGTTCGGCGTCGGCACGAACCTCACCAACGACCTCGGCTACGTGCCGCTGCAGATCGTGATCAAGATGGTGCGCTGCAACGGCCAGCCGGTCGCGAAGCTGTCGGATTCGCCGGGCAAGAGCATGTGCGACGACAAAGCCTATCTCGCGTACCTGCGCCAGGTGTTCGGCATCGCGCAACCGGTCGAGGAAGACGCGTCGAAGTAGGCGTCGGCCGTTCGGTCGAAGGTGCGTGGCGGCAGGGGCGGCCGGTATAATCCGACGTATTGCACGCCAACGTCACGAGGACCGTTCATGGACACTTCTGCTGCCCGTCGCCAGATCCTCGCGCGCATTCGCGCGGCGCAGGGGCGCGCGGCCGAGCCCGATGCAGCGGAGCGCGACGGCGTCACCGATTATCTCGCCCGTCATCCGCAGGGTCCGCGCCCGCCGGCGCCGGCCGATCTCGTCGCCGCATTCGCCGACGAAGCGGCGCGCCTGTCGACGACGGTCGACGAAGTCGCGACGCTCGCCGACGCCCCTGCCGCCGCTGCCCGCTATCTTTCCGCTCACGGCCTGCCGACGCAGGCCGTCGCCTGGCGCACGCTGGCCGATCTCGACTGGGCCGGCGCTGGCCTGTCGGTCGAGTGCCGCAAGCCGCGCGACGGCGATCTCGTCGGCCTCACGGGCTGCTTTTGTGCGACCGCCGAAACGGGTTCGCTGGTGCTGCTGTCCGGTCCCGATACCTATGCGTCGGCCGGCCTGCTGCCGGAGACGCACATCGCGATCGTGCCCGCGTCGCGGATCGTCGCTGGCCATGAAGACGCGTTCGCGCTGATCCGCGCGGAACGCGGCGAATTGCCGCGTGCGGTCAATTTCGTGTCGGGCCCGTCGCGCACGGGCGACATCGAGCAAACCATCGTACTGGGCGCGCACGGCCCGTACCGCGTGCACGCGATCGTCGTACGGGGCGCATGACGCGCCCGCCGCATCCACTACCACTCGAACAAGGAAGTTCTGCATGAAACGACATGCCGCCTGGGCGGGCATGGCGTCGGGAGTCGCGCTTGGCGCCGCTCCCGCGCTTGCATCGGCCGCAACGCTCGACGGTGCCACGCTGTCCGCACTCTGGGGCATCCCGTTTGCCGGGATCCTGCTGTCCATCGCGCTGTTTCCGCTCGTCGCCCCGGTGTTCTGGCATCACCACTTCGGCAAGATTGCAGCCGGGTGGGCGGTCGTGTTCCTGGTCCCGTTCGCGTTCGCGTTCGGCGCGGGCACCGCGTTCGGCACGCTCGTGCATGCGCTGCTCGAGGAATACATTCCGTTCATCGTGCTGCTCACCGCGCTCTATACGGTGGCAGGCGGCATCTGCGTGAACGGCAACCTGCATGGATCGCCGAAGCTGAACACCGCGATCCTCGCGCTCGGCACGCTGCTCGCGAGCGTGATGGGCACGACGGGCGCGGCGATGCTGCTGATCCGGCCGCTGCTGCGCGCGAACGACAACCGCAAGCATGTCGTGCACGTCGTGATTTTCTTCATCTTCCTCGTCGCGAACGCGGGCGGCTCGCTGTCGCCGCTCGGCGATCCGCCGCTGTTCCTCGGTTTCCTGAACGGCGTGAGCTTCTTCTGGACGACTACCCATCTCGCGCTGCCGATGCTGTTCATCTGCGTCGTGCTGCTGGCGCTGTTCTTCGTGCTCGACACGTATTTCTACCGGAAGGGTGGCGAGGAGCGGCCGGCCGCGCTCGATCCGACGCCCGACGACGCGGCGCTGTCGATCGACGGCAAGATCAATTTCGTGCTGCTCGCAGCCGTGGTCGCGCTCGTGCTGATGAGCGGCATCTGGAAGCCGGACATCGCGTTCGACGTGTGGGGCACGCACGTCGCGCTGCAGAACCTCGCGCGCGACGTCGCGCTCGTGGTCGTGACGCTCGCGTCGCTCGCGCTGACGCCGCGTTCCGCACGTGAAGGCAACGCGTTCAACTGGGCGCCGATCGAGGAGGTCGCGAAGCTGTTCGCGGGAATCTTCGTGACGATCGCGCCGGTGATCGTGATCCTGCGCGCGGGCGCGGACGGCGCGTTCGCGCAGATCGTCCATCTCGTCACGGGGCCGGACGGCAAGCCGATCGACGCGATGTACTTCTGGGCGACGGGCCTGCTGTCGTCGTTCCTCGACAATGCGCCGACCTATCTGGTGTTCTTCAACCTCGCGGGCGGCGATGCGCAGACGCTGATGACGGCGGGCGCGTCGACGCTCGCCGCGATTTCCGCGGGCGCGGTGTTCATGGGCGCGAACAGCTATATCGGCAACGCGCCGAACTTCATGGTGAAGGCGATCGCGGAGTCGCGCGGCGTGAAGATGCCGAGCTTCTTCGCATACCTCGGCTGGGCGCTCGTCATCCTGGTGCCCGTGTTCCTGCTGACGTCGCTGATCTTCTTCCCGGCGTAACCTGACAACTTTCAACCAAGCGCGGGCGATCCCGGCGGCGCGATGCGCGCCGCGACCGGCCCGCGGCATACGGAGATGGCGATGCAGAAGATCCTGGTCGCGCGTCCGATCTTTCCGGACGTGATCGAACGCCTCGAGCAGTATTTCGAAGTCGACTGGAACAACGGCGACGCGCTCGGCCCCGATGCGCTCGTCGCGCGTCTGGCCGACAAGGACGGCGCGCTGACGGCCGGCGACCCGGTCGGCGCGGCGGCACTCGCTGCTGCGCCGCGCCTGCGCGTCGTGTCGAACATGGCGGTCGGCTACAACAACTTCGACATGGCCGCGTTCAACGCGGCGAACGTGCTCGGCACCAACACGCCCGACGTGCTGAACGAGTCGACCGCCGATTTCGGCTGGGCGCTGATGATGGCCGCCGCGCGCCGGATCGCCGAGTCCGAGCACTGGCTGCGTGCCGGTCACTGGCAGAAGTGGGCGTACGACGGTTTCCTCGGCACCGACATTTACGGCTCGACGCTCGGCGTCATCGGGATGGGGCGCATCGGCCAGGCGCTGGCGCGCCGCGCGCGCGGCTTCGGGATGCAGGTGATCTATCACAACCGGTCGCGGGTCGCGCCCGAGATCGAGGCTGAACTGAACGCCGAATACGTGTCGAAGGATGCGCTGCTCGCGCGCGCCGATCACGTCGTGCTCGTGCTGCCGTACACGAAGGAAAACCATCACACGATCGGCGCGGCCGAACTCGCGAAGATGAAGCCCACCGCGACGCTGACCAACATCGCACGCGGCGGGATCGTCGACGACGCGGCGCTGGCCGCCGCGCTGCGCGACGGGACGATCGCCGCGGCCGGCCTCGACGTGTACGAAGGCGAGCCGACCGTGCATCCGGCGCTGCTCGAGGTGCCGAACGTCGTGCTGACGCCGCATATCGCGAGCGCGACCGAAAAGACGCGCCGCGCGATGGCGAACCTCGCCGCCGACAACCTGATCGCCGCACTGGGCGAGGGGCCGCGCGCGGGGCAGCCGCCAAATCCGATCAACCCTGACGTGATCGGGAAGCCGCGCGCATGACGATGACGTTGTTGCTTGCGGCCGTTGTCGTGCTGGCCGTCGCGCTCGCGGTGGCGATCGTCGCGATCGTGCGCGGCGGTGGCCGCCACGACGATGCGGCGGTGCTCGGCGACCAGATCGAGGATGCCGCGCATGCGCAGGCGCGCGCGGTCGAGCGGCTCGAACGCGAATTGCGCGGCGAGATCGTCGAGAACGCGCGCGGTTCGCGCACCGAGCTGGCCGGCAGCTTCTCGCAGCTTCAGCAGACGCTCGCCGCGCAACTGACGAGTGTGGCGACTGTGCAGAACAACCAGATCGAGGGTTTCGCTCAGCAGCTCGGCAAGCTCGTCGCCGGCAATGCGCAGCAGTTCGACGCGATGCGCGAGAGCGTGCAGCGCCAGGCGCAGCAGGCGCGCGAGGAGCAGACGGCCGCGCTCAGGCTGTTCGGCGATACGTTGAACCGGCAGCTCACGCAACTGACCGAAGCGAACGATCGCCGGATCGGCGAAGTGCGCGCGACGCTCGAACAGCGGCTGAAGGAAATCGAGACGAACAACGCGGCGAAGCTCGAGGAGATGCGCCGCACCGTCGACGAGAAACTGCACGCGACGCTCGAGCAGCGGCTCGGCGAATCGTTCAAGCTCGTGTCGGACCGGCTCGAGCAGGTCCATCGCGGGCTCGGCGAGATGCAGACGCTGGCGGCGGGCGTCGGCGATCTGAAAAAGGTGCTGACCAACGTGAAGACGCGCGGCACCTGGGGCGAGGTGCAGCTCGAGGCGCTGCTCGAACAGATGCTGACGCCCGATCAGTATGCGAAGAACGTCGCGACGGTGCCGAAGAGCACCGAGCGCGTCGAGTTCGCGATCCGGCTGCCGGGCCGCGAGGCGGGCACGCGAGACGCATCGCCGGTGTGGCTGCCGATCGACGCGAAATTTCCGCGCGAAGACTACGAGCGGCTGATCGACGCGCAGGAGCGCGCCGATGCGGCGGCGGTCGAGGAGGCGGCCCGCGCGCTCGAAGCGCGCGTGCGGCTGGAGGCGCGCACGATCGCCGAGAAGTACGTCGCGCCGCCGCACACGACCGATTTCGCGCTGCTGTTCCTGCCGACCGAAGGGCTTTACGCGGAAATCCTGCGCCGGCCCGGGCTGACCGACCTGCTGCAGCGCGACTACCGCGTGACGGTCGCGGGGCCGACGACGCTCACCGCGTTGCTGAACAGCCTGCAGATGGGGTTCCGTACGCTCGCGATCGAGCAGCGCTCGAGCGAGGTCTGGCAGGTGCTCGGCGCGGTGAAGACGGAGTTCGGCAAGTTCGGCGACGTGCTCGCGCGCACGAAGGCGCAACTCGAAACGGTCACGCGCTCGATCGAGTCCGCCGAGCAGCGTACGCGCGTGATGAGCCGCAAACTGAAGCAGGTCGAGGCGTTGCCGGGCGATACGGCGGCCGGCTTGCTCGGTTCGGACGGCGCGGACGGCGCCGATGCCGACGACGCTTGACGGGTTCAGCCGCTCGAGTGCGGGCGGATCGCAATGAAATCGGGCGCCGTCGGCGCCCGTTTCCTTTTGCTGCAGGGTAGTTCGGCCGCGGCTCGCGCAGGCCGACGCTCAGCGCCCGGCGAGCGTGTCCAGCGCGTCGCCCGTCACGCGGACGATGCGCCATTCGGGCAGCACGGTCGCGCCCATCTTCTCGTAGAAATCGATCGCGGGCTGGTTCCAGTCGAGGACCGACCATTCGAAACGCCCGCAACGACGCTCGACGGCCAGCGCCGCGAGGTGGCGCAGCATCGCGGTGCCGAGGCCGGTGCCGCGCTGCGACGGCTGCACGTACAGATCCTCGAGATAGAGGCCGCGACGGCCGAGGAACGTCGAATAGTTGTGGAAGAACAGCGCGTACGCGACGATCGCGCCGTTGCGCTCGGCGACGAGCGCTTCGGCGGCAGGCCGCTCGCCGAACAGTGCGTCGGCGAGATCCGCTTCGGTCGCGACGAACAGGTGCGTGAGCTTCTCGAATTCGGCCAGCTCGCGCATCAGCGCGAGGATCGCGCCGACGTCGCGCGCTTCGGCCGCGCGGATCAGCGGCGCATCGCTCACGCCTCCTCCGGCGGATCGGACAGCACGATCTCGATGCCGCCGAAGCGCGACGCGACCCAGTTGTATGCGTGGCATGCGATCCACAGCAGCACGAAGCCGAGGATGGCGTTCAGCAGCAGCGCGCTCAGGATCGTGCTCAGTTCGACCATCCCGTAGCGGATGTACGCGACGAGAATGCCGAGCAGCACGATCGGCACGCTGAACGTCAGGTAGACGAGGATCAGCGCCTTCGCGGTCTGCCCCGCGGCGATCGACGAAATTTGTTTCTTCATGTGCGGATTGCCCCCGTAGAGATATACCGATAGTGGAATTCAGATCAGGCCGTCGAGCGGCAGGATGTCGACCGGGGTGCCCGCGTCGACTGCCGCGGTATCGTGGCCCAGGACGATGAAACAGTTGGCGGCCGCGAGGCCGCTCAGCGATGCGGAACTCTGCGAACCGGCCGGCGCGACGTGCCAGCGGCCGTCGGCGGCGCGCGTCGCGACGCCGCGCAGGTATTCGGTGCGGCCGGGACGCGTCTTCAGCGCATGCGTGCTGAGCGCCGTGTACATCGCCGGCGGCGGCGTCTGCGCGCCGGCCAGCGTCAGCAGCGCGGGGCGCACGATTGCGTAGAACGTTACGGCGGACGCGACCGGATTGCCGGGCAGCCCGAAGAACAGTGCGTGACCGGCGCCGTCGGCCGCTCGTGCGAGCGTGCCGCACGCGAGCGGCCGGCCGGGTCGCAGCGCGAGGCTCGCGAACGTGACGTCGCCGAGCCGCGCCATCACGTCGCGCGTGAAGTCGGCTTCGCCGACCGATACGCCGCCCGACGTGATCACCGCGTCGGCCTGCGCGGCGACCGCGTCGCGCAACGCGGCTTCGAGCGCGGCCGGGTCGTCGCGGACGATCCCGAGATCGATCGCGTCGACGTGCAGCCTTTCGAGCATCGCGATCAGCATCCCGCGATTGCTGTCGTACAGCGCGCCGCGGCCGAGCGGTTCGCCGGGTTCGCGCAGTTCGTCGCCGGTCGAGAACACGGCGACGCGCACGCGCCGGCGCACCGTGACGTCGGTGAGGCCGAACGACGCGAGCAGGCCGAGATCGGACGGCCGCAGGATGCGGCCTGCGGCGAGCGCACAGGCGCCGCGCGCGAGATCCTCGCCGGCCTTGCGGCAGTTCGCGCCGCGCGCGACGTCGTGCGCGGCGAAGCGGATCGCGTCGCCGTCGACGTGCACGCGCTCCTGCGGAATCACCGTATCGCATCCGGCCGGCATCGGCGCGCCCGTCATGATGCGCACGCATGAACCGGCCGCCACGGCGCCGTCGAACGGATGGCCCGCGAACGCGATGCCGGCGACCGTCAGCGCGATGTCCCCTGTCGGCGACGCGGGCGCGTCGGCGCCGCCGTCGAACGCATAGCCGTCCATCGCCGAGTTGTCGTACGCCGGAATGTCGAACGGCGCGCTTACGTCGGCCGCAAGCACGCGGTCGAGCGCGTCGCGCAGCGCCACCGTGTCGCACGCGTCGACGGGCACCACGAAGCGGCACGCGAGCGCCTGCGCGTCGGCAAGCGACAGCGTGGCATCGGAATCGGGTGCGGTTCGGGAGGCGGGCGAGGATTGCGTGATCATCAGTCGGACTGCGCCGCGAGGCGTATCGGGTTTGTGGCCGGTGGCGCGAGGAGGGTGCGTGGGCGCGGATTTCGCGTGCGGCGGGCGCCGGGCGGGAGCGGCGCGGGGCCGTCAGCGACGGGCCAGCGCGGCGAGTTCCTGCCAGGAGTTGGCATTGTAAAACGCACGCTCGTCGTGAAACTCGACTTCGACCGTCTTGTGGCGTGCGTACCACGCACGCACCTTGCGGTCGCCTGCCGCGAGCCGGGCGGCGAGATCGTCGGCCAGCGCCGTGCGCAGCAGCGCGAACGTCGGCTGCGGCGAGCGCGCCTGCTGCGCGTCGACGGTTACAGCCATCGCGATGTCGGCCTGCTGCGCGTCGAGCGCCTCGTGCAGCCGCGTGACGAGGTCGGCGGGCAGAAACGGCGTATCGCACGGTGAGCACACGACGAGCGGCGCGCGCACCGCCCGCATGCCGGCGAGCAGGCCCGCTAGCGGGCCGGGGAAATCGGGCGTTTCGTCCGCGACGACGCGCGCGTCGAACGGCGCACCGAGTTCCGCATAGCGATCGGCGTGGCGATTCGCGCTGATCAGCATCTCGTCGACCTGCGGCGAGAGCCGGCGCAGCACGTGCAGCGCGAGCGGCGTGCCGTCGAGTAGTTGCAGGCCCTTGTCGACGCCGTCCATGCGCGTGGCGCGGCCGCCGGCGAGCAGCAGGCCGGCGATCGAAGGAGAGGCGGAAACGGGCATCGTGCGCAGGTGAAATGGGTGGCGTGCGTCAGCCGCCGATATACGACATTTCGACGCGCTTGCCGGCGCCGTCGGGCGAGGTTTCGGCCGACGCGCTGCCGCGCAGTTGCGAATAGCGGTCGGTGCGCGCCTGCCAGATGCGGGCGATCGCGGTCGCGATCTCGGCGTCGCTTGCACCGCCGCGCACGAGCGCGCGCAGGTCGTGGCCCGTCGACGCGAACAGGCACAGGTACAGCTTGCCCTCGGTCGACAGCCGCGCGCGCGTGCAGTCCCCGCAGAAGGCCTGCGTGACGCTCGAGATCACGCCGATCTCGCCGCTGCCGTCCGCATAGCCCCAGCGCTGCGCGGTTTCGGCAGCCGTGTGCGCGTCGAGCGGCACGAGCGGGAAATGTTCGGCGATCCGTGCAACGACGTCCGCCGACGGCAGCACCTCGGTCATGTTCCAGCCGTTCGACGTGCCGACGTCCATGTATTCGATGAAGCGCAGGATCACGCCGGTGCCGCGGAAACGCTCGGCCATCGGCAGGATCTCGCTGTCGTTGGTACCGCGCTTCACGACCATGTTGACCTTGACCGGCGCGAGGCCCGCGGCCTGGGCCGCGAAGATGCCGTCGAGCACGTCGGCGCTCGCGAACTCGGCGTCGTTCATGCGCTTGAACAGCGTATCGTCGAGCGCGTCGAGGCTGACCGTCACGCGCGTGAGCCCGGCGTCCTTCAGCGCGCGCGCCTTGCGTGCGAGCAGCGAGCCGTTGGTCGTCAGCGTCAGGTCGAGCGGGCGGCCGTCATGCGTTGTCAGGCGCGCGAGGCGCTCGATCAGGAATTCGAGGTTCTTGCGCAGCAGCGGCTCGCCGCCCGTGATGCGGATCTTCTCGACGCCATGTGCGACAAAGAGCCGCGCCACGCGTTCGATTTCCTCGTGCGTGAGCAGCGCGCTGTGCGGCAGGAACGGGTAGTCCTTGTCGAAGACCGCGCGCGGCATGCAGTACACGCAGCGGAAATTGCAGCGGTCCGTCACCGAGATGCGCAGGTCGCGCAGCGGCCTGGCGAACGTGTCGGCCAGCGTGCCGTCGGGGGCGTGCGCGACGCCGGAGACGTCCGGCACCCCGCTGACGTCGGCGAGAGGAATGATGCGTCGGGACATGTTGAAAGAAGTGCGAGCCAGACCTGTATTTTAGCCGCAAGCGGCCGACCGGGCCGGTGGGCGGAAACCCGCAGCGCGGACGTGAAAAAGCCCGCCGGAGGCGGGCTTTTCCTGGTCGGGCGATGCGCCGATTAGTGGTGCGTCGTTTCGACCTGCTGCATCGGGGCCGTATCGGCCGGCGGCAGCACCTTGCGTTCGCGCGGCACGCGGGCCGGACGCGGGAGGCGCGACGCGGCTTCCTGTGCAGCGGCGAACTTGCCTGCGTCCGTGTTCACCCAGACGAGACCGGCCTGCTCCAGCACGACATCCAGGCTCGCCGAAGCGGGCGCGGCTACTGGTTGGACGGGCGCAGGAGCCGGTGCCGGTGCTGCAACGGCCTCGACCGGTGCGGCTTCGACATGTGCCGGCTCGACAGCCACCGGAGCGGCTTCGGTCGTCACGGCCGGTGCGGCCTGCTCGACGGGCGCGGACTGCGGCGCCTCGACAGCGGCCGGGGCCGCTGCCGGTACTGCCGGCACTTCGAACGCGTCGGTCGGCGAGACCGCGACCGGAGCCGGACCGGCTTCCGTGTCGACGGCCGGTGCGACCGGTGCCGGTTCCGCTGCTGCCGCGACGGCGACCGAGGGCTCGACCGGAGCGGCCGGAGCCGCTTCGACGTGTACCGGTGCCGGCTGAGCTTCGGCAGCGGCCGGTGCGGCAGGCTGCTCGACGGAAGCCTCGACGGATGCCTCGACAGCGACGGCGATGGCGCCTGCCGCGGCGACGGCCGGTGCGGCCGTGTGGGCCGGTTCGGCAGCGGCCGGTGCTTGCGGCGTCACGGTTTGCGCTGCGGTTTCGCCATCCGGGCCTTGTTCGGCCTGGTCGACGACTGCGCCGTCTTCGTCGCGCTCGCGACGACCGCCGCGGCGGCCGCGACGGCGACGACGACGTTCCTCGCCGTCACGCGCGCCGGCTTCCGCATCGGCTGCCAGCTCGGCGCCGGGCAGGGCTTCCGAAGCGGCCTTGTCGGCGTCCGGTTCCGGATGGTTTTCGCCACGGGTGACGGTCTCGAGCGTGGCCGCATGCTGGGTCGGCTTGCGGCGTTCGCCGCGCTCGCGACGCTCGCCGCGTTCCTGGCGCTCGCCACGGCCGGCTGCGTCGACGCCTTCCGGCTGCTCGGCGCGCTCGCGCGGTTCGCGATTCTCGCGCGGTTCACGCGGCTCACGGCTTTCACGCGGCTCGCGACCTTCGCGCTGGCCACGGCCCTCGCGACCTTCGCGGCCCTCACGACCTTCACGGATTTCGCGTCCTTCACGCGGCTCGCGACCCTCGCGCGGCTCACGGCCTTCACGCGGTTCGCGCACTTCCTTGCCTTCGCGCTCCTGGCGTTGCGGCTGGCCGCGGCCTGCTGCTGCCTGGTCGCGGCCGCCTTGCGCCTGCTGGGCGCCGCCGCGACGGTTGCGATTGCGATCGCCGCCGCGCTGCTCGGTCTTCTCGGTACGCTCGCGAGCCGGGCGGGCCGCCTGTTCCTTCGCCGGTGCCGGAGCAACCGGTGCGGGGGCCGGAGCCGGCGACATGCCGAACAGGCCCTTCAGCCAGCCGATGAAGCCACCGCTTGCCGCAGCGACAGGTGCGGGGGCCGGAACGGGCTCGACCGGGCGCTGAGGCGCCGGGCTCGGGGCGGGGCGCTCGGGCGTGATGCCCTTGACCGCGGCTTCCTGCTTCGGCTTCACTTCTGCCGTGCGCTTGCTGTAGCCGGTTTCCGACTCGAGTTCGCGGGCAGCTTCCTCGGCCATCTTCCAGGACGCGCGCGGATCGTCGAGGCGCGCGTCGTCGTGGCGCAGGCGCTCGAGCTTGTAGTGCGGCGTATCGAGGTGCTTGTTCGGGATCAGCACGACGCCGACCTTGAAGCGCGACTCGATCTTGTTGATTTCCTGACGCTTTTCATTGAGCAGGAAGGCGGTCACCTCGACCGGCACCTGGCAGTGGATCGCCGCGGTGTTTTCCTTCATCGCTTCTTCCTGAATGATCCGCAGGACCTGCAGCGCGGACGATTCGGTGTCGCGGATGTGACCGGTGCCGTTGCAGCGCGGGCAGGTCACGTGGCTGCCTTCCGACAGGGCCGGGCGCAGGCGCTGGCGCGACAGCTCCATCAGGCCGAAGCGGGAAATCTTGCCCATCTGCACGCGCGCACGATCATGCTTGAGCGCGTCTTTCAGGCGCTGCTCGACTTCGCGCTGGCTCTTCGCCGATTCCATGTCGATGAAATCGATCACGATCAGGCCGCCGAGGTCGCGCAGGCGGAGCTGGCGGGCGACTTCGTCGGCCGCTTCGAGGTTGGTGCGGGTCGCCGTTTCCTCGATGTCCGCGCCCTTGGTCGCGCGCGCCGAGTTCACGTCGATCGCGACGAGCGCTTCGGTGTGGTCGATCACGATCGCACCGCCCGACGGCAGCGGCACCGTGCGCGAGTAGGCCGTTTCGATCTGGTGCTCGATCTGGAAGCGGGAGAACAGCGGCACGTCGTCGTGGTAGCGCTTCACCTTCGACACGTTGTCCGGCATCACGATGTCCATGAACGCACGGGCCTGATCGTAGATCTCGGTCGTGTCGATCAGGATTTCGCCGATATCGGGCTGGAAATAGTCCCGGATCGCGCGGATCACGAGGCTCGATTCCAGGTAGATCAGCATCGGCTGGCCGGAGTTGCCGCTTTGCGACGCCGCTTCGATCGCGCGCCACAGTTGCAGCAGGTAGTTCAGATCCCACTGCAGTTCCTCGGCGCTGCGGCCGATGCCCGCGGTCCGGGCGATCATGCTCATGCCGTCCGGAATCTGCAGTTGCGACATCGTTTCGCGCAGTTCCTGGCGCTCGTCGCCCTCGATCCGGCGCGACACACCGCCGCCGCGCGGATTGTTCGGCATCAGCACGAGGTAGCGGCCGGCGAGCGAGATGAAGGTCGTGAGGGCGGCGCCCTTGTTGCCACGCTCTTCCTTCTCGACCTGGACGATCAGCTCCTGGCCTTCGCGCAGGGCATCCTGGATGCGCGCGGAGCGCATGTCGATGCCTTCCTTGAAGTACTGGCGGGCAACTTCCTTGAACGGCAGGAAGCCGTGGCGGTCTTCGCCGTAGTTGACGAAGCACGCTTCGAGCGACGGCTCGATGCGGGTGACGACACCTTTGTAGATATTGCCTTTGCGCTGTTCGCGCCCGGCTGTCTCGATGTCGATGTCGATGAGCTTTTGCCCATCGACGATGGCGACGCGCAGCTCCTCCTGCTGCGTCGCATTGAACAGCATGCGTTTCATGAACGACTCCAGGCGGCTCCGCAGCCGACGCCTCGCGGTTGTCAGTCGCGAGGGCGGAAACGACGGCAGGCCGCGCCTTGTTGTGTTGTCACGAGCACGCTGGAGCGGGAACGATGGCGGGGAGAATTGCCTGAAGAGGCGCTTGGGCCCGAAAGACGGGGCCGGCGGCCATAGGGCACCTGCGAATACGGCTTCAAAGCACGGCGTTCACACACCGCACGCTGCAAAAAAGCGCGCTAAGCCTGAGTCCGGGCATTGCCACGGGCGCGCGCAATGCGTCGCGCGCGCCGACGGGCGGCAGATGCTGCGGCTTGGGCCGCAGCGGGGAGTATCGAATCCAGCCCGACTTTCCCGCTTGGGGTGTACTTCCCTGGTTTGACGTCGCCAAGCCCCGCACGCTTCGCGGGGCCAAATCGGGCGCAACGCCGTAATATTCGCAACCGGCAGCCTGCGGACGCACTTCGCGCCGTCGGGCTGCCGATCAAATTCTTTTCAACCAACTTTCCGTTACCGCGGCGCCTTGCCGACCGAATCCGCCTGTGGGCGCGATCCTTGCCGACGGGCGGCGCCGTGCGTGCAACTTGCTGCATCTCTTTGATTAGGGGCGAGCAGCGGACCCCCGGCGCAAGTAAAATAATGGTTTCCGCTTGCGCCTTGCCCGACTCGGTCGGGGCCGGCCGGTCAGGCCACCCTCAACGTCAGGCTGGGCAAAATTATATTCAGTATGAATGAGTTAGGCAAAATATCCCAGAATTCGGTCGCAAGCGGCCAGGTATCGATGATCGAGATCGACGAAAACTCGGCCGGTCAGCGGATCGACAACTTCCTGTTGCGCGTCTGTAAAGGCGTGCCGAAAAGCCATATTTACCGGATCCTCCGCAGCGGCGAAGTGCGCGTGAACAAGGGCCGGATCGACGCGCAGTACCGCCTCGCGCTTGGCGACATGGTTCGCGTGCCGCCCGTGCGCGTGGCTGCGGCGGACCTCGCGCGCGCCGACACGCCCATCGTGCCGCCCGCGAATTTCGACGTGCTGTACGAGGATGACGCAATGCTCGTCATCGACAAGCCGGCCGGCGTTGCGGTACACGGCGGCAGCGGTGTCGCGTTCGGCGTGATCGAGCAGATGCGCCAGGCGCACCCGCGCGCGAAGTTCCTCGAACTCGTGCACCGGCTCGACCGTGAGACGTCCGGGATCCTGATGCTCGCGAAGAAGCGCACGGCGCTCGTGGGCCTGCACGAGCAGATTCGCGAGAACCGGATGGACAAGCGTTATTTCGCGTGTGTCCACGGCGAATGGCAGCCCGACTGGGGGCGCCGCCGCGCGGTGAAGGCGCCGCTGTTCAAGTATTCGACCCCGGAAGGGGAGCGCCGCGTGCGCGTGCAGGACGACGGACTGCCGTCGCATACGGTATTCAACCTCGTCGACCGCTGGCCCGACTACGCGCTTGTCGAAGCGGAACTCAAAACGGGTCGGACCCATCAGATTCGTGTGCACCTCGCGCATCTCGGCCTGCCGATCGCCGGCGACGCCAAGTATGGCGATTTCGCACTGAACAAGGCGCTGGCGCGCGCGAACGCGCAGCCGGCGTTGAAACGGATGTTCCTGCACGCGCACCGGCTGCGGCTCAACCATCCGCTGACCGGCGAGGCGCTGCAGTTCGATGCGCCGCTGCCGGACGAATGCCGGCGCTTCCTCGACCAACTCAGCGCACTGCGCGATACCGCCTGACCCGCATGGCTCGACAGCAATTTGACCTGATCGTCTTCGACTGGGACGGCACGCTGATGGATTCGACTGCGCATATCGTGCACAGCATCCAGGCCGCATGCCGCGATCTCGGCCTGCCCACGCCGTCCGTCGAGGCGTCGCGCTACGTGATCGGCCTCGGCCTGCGCGACGCGCTGCAGATTACCGCTCCGACTCTTAATCAATCCGACTATCCGCGGCTGGCCGAGCGCTACCGCTATCACTATCTGCTCGACGACCAGCGCATCGAGTTGTTCGCCGGCGTGCGCGAACTGCTCGCCGAGTTGCGCGATACGGGCTACCTGCTGGCCGTTGCAACCGGCAAGGGTCGGGTCGGGTTGAATCGCGTGCTTGACCAGTCGAAGCTGACGAGTGTGTTCGACGCGACGCGCTGTGCGGACGAGACGTTCTCGAAGCCGCATCCGGCGATGCTGCACGAGCTGTCCCGGGAGTTGGGGCAGGACCTCGCGCGCACCGTGATGATCGGCGACACGACGCACGACCTGCAGATGGCCGCGAGCGCCGGAGCGGCGGGTGTCGGCGTCGCATACGGCGCGCACACGGCCGATGCGCTGGCTGCGCTCGCGCCGCGCTTCGTCGCGCCGGACGTCGACGCGTTGGCCGCGTGGCTGCGGGAGCACGCATGAGCGCGGCGCAGGAAGCCGTGCGCGTGTGCGCATCGGACGCGCTGGCCGACGGCGGCGCCGGCGTGCGGGTCGACGCGACGCTGCGCGGCGAGCAGGCCGTCGTATTCTTCGTGCGCTACGACGGTCGCGCCTACGGCTACCTGAATCGCTGCGCGCACGTGCCGATGGAGCTCGACTGGTCCGAAGGGCAGTTTTTCGAGTCGTCGGGCCTGTACCTGATGTGCGCGACGCACGGCGCGATCTACGCGCCGGATACCGGCAAGTGCGTCGGCGGGCCGTGCCGCGGCGGCCGCCTGCGGCCGGTCGAGGTCGACGAACGCGACACGCCC
Source organism: Burkholderia sp. BKH01 (assembly GCF_025685725.1). Lineage (NCBI taxonomy): Bacteria > Pseudomonadati > Pseudomonadota > Betaproteobacteria > Burkholderiales > Burkholderiaceae > Burkholderia > Burkholderia sp. BKH01. The sequence goes on from NZ_JAOTQT010000038.1 coordinate 16,813, forward strand.
GACGGGCGTGCGGTATTCTGGGTGCCCGACGCCGACCTGCGTCCTGCCGCTCCCGCCACGAACGACTGACGACAATACTGCATGGCCGACCAACCGAATTCCCCCGATTCCTCCTCCCGTCCCGACAGCCGTGAACCGAACTGGGAGCGCGCGGCGCTCGAGCGGATCGCGCTTGCGGCCGTGAAGGAACAGCGCGCGGCGCGGCGCTGGAAGATTTTCTTCCGCTTCGCGTTCCTTGGCGTGTTCGTGCTGCTCGCGTTCGCGCTGATCGATTTTTCGAGCGATTCGAAATTCTCGACGAGCGGGCGGCATACGGCGCTCGTGACGATCGACGGCGAGATCGCGGCCGGCGTCAATGCGAACGCCGAAGACATCAACACGGCGCTCGATGCCGCGTTCGACGACGACGGCACGGCCGGCGTCGTGCTGCGGATCAACAGCCCGGGCGGCAGCCCCGTGCAGGCCGGCATGGTCTACGACGAGATCCGGCGGCTTCGCGCAAAGCACCCGGACAAGCCGCTGTACGTCGTCGTGACCGACATGTGCGCATCGGGCGGCTATTACATCGCGGCCGCGGCCGACAAGATTTTCGTCGACAAGGCGAGCATCGTCGGGTCGATCGGCGTGCTGATGGACGGTTTCGGCTTCACCGGGCTGATGGGCAAGCTCGGTGTCGATCGGCGCCTGCACACGTCGGGCGAAAACAAGGGTTTCTACGATCCGTTCTCGCCGGAGACGCCGAAGATGGACGCGCATGCGCAGGCGCTGCTCGACCAGGTGCACGCGCAGTTCATCAATGCCGTGAAGGAGGGCCGCGGCAAGCGGCTGCATGAGACGCCCGACATGTTCTCCGGCCTGTTCTGGACCGGCGAGAAGAGCATCGAGCTCGGGCTCGCCGACGGCTACGGCACGACCGACACGGTCGCGCGCGACGTGCTGAAGGCGCCCGATCTCGTCGACTATACGGTGAAGGAAAGCCTGACGAACCGTGTCGCGCGCAAGTTCGGCGCGGCCGTCGGCGGCGCCGCGATGAAGGCGCTGACGGCCGGCGGCGCGTCGTTCAGCCTGCGCTGACCGGCGCGGGCGACGGGCGTCCGGCGGGGCGCGAGGGCCCGCTGGCCGCCCACCGGCCGCGGCTTCAGTTCGCGAGCAGCAGGAAGATCGCGGGGCGCTTGTGCAGATTCGGCGCAGGCGCCTTTTTCCAGTCCGCCACGGTGCGGCTCGCGATCGTCTCGGTCGCGAGGGTCAGGTCGGCTGCGACACAGATCTGCGTCGACGGCGCGCAGGTCGCAATCAGCGTGTCGAGCATCGCGTGATTCCGGTACGGCGTCTCGATGAAGATCTGCGTCTGGCGCGCCTTGCGCGACAACTGCTCGAGTTCGCGCAGGCGTTTCGCGCGCGCGGCCGCATCGACCGGCAGGTAGCCGTTGAACGCGAAGCTCTGCCCGTTCAGGCCCGACGCCATCAGCGCGAGCAGGATCGAACTCGGTCCGACGAGCGGCACGACCTTCACGCCGCGCTCGTGCGCGCGGCGTACCAGCAATGCGCCGGGATCGGCGACGGCCGGGCAGCCGGCCTCGGACACGAGGCCGGCATCCGCGCCGGCCAGCACGGGTGCGAGCAGCCGGTCGATTTCTCCGGCTGGCGTATTGACGTTCAACTCGCGGATCTCGATTTCCTGGATCGGACGCGTCGTGCCGATCTTCTTCAGAAAGGCGCGCGTCGTCTTCGCGTTCTCGCCGATGTAATAGCCGAGCGTGCCGGCCCGTGCCTGCACGGCCGCGGGCAGCACGGCGGCGAGCATCGATTCGTCGCCTTCGCCGAGCGTGTTCGGGACGAGATAGAGCGTACCGGCCGTCATGCGCGGTCTCCGCGGGTGGTTGCAAACAGCGGATATTCGGCAGCGCGCAGCATCTGCGTGAGCGCGATCAGCGGCAGGCCGACGAGCGCGGTCGGATCGTCGGAGTCGATCGCATCGAGCAGCGCGATGCCGAGCCCTTCGGATTTCGCGCTGCCGGCGACGTCGTACGGTGTTTCCGCGCGCAGGTACGCGTCGAGTTCGGCCTCGGGTAGCGAGCGGAAGCGTACGCGCGTGACGATGTCCTCGACCTGCGCTTCGCCCGTGCGGCTGTCGTACAGGCAGAGTGCGCTGTGGAATTCGACTTCGCGGCCCTGCATCGACATGAGTTGCGCGAGTGCGCGCTCATGCGTGCCGGGCTTGCCGATCTGGATTCCGTCGAAGGTCGCGACCTGGTCCGACCCGATCACGAGCACGCCGTCCGGCGCGTCGATCGTCGCGGCGACGGCGCGCGCTTTCGCGGCGGCGAGGCGCAGGGCGGTCGCGGCCGGGGTTTCGCCGTCGAGCGGCGTTTCGTCGAGGTCGGGCGACACGACGTCGAACGGCACGCCGAGGCGCTCGAGGAGCGCGCGGCGGTAGCGGGAACTGGAGGCAAGAATCAGCCGCGGCGGGCGGCAAACGGTATCCGGCATGGTCGGTTGGATCGGTGAGTCGTCAGGTGTTGCGCGGCGTTGCGCGGACGCAAGCTTAAGTGATTGACCGCAAAAGGTAAAACAGGTATGCTTTCCCGCTTTTCGTCGGCAGGCTTCCGTGGTGGCGCCTGCCGGGTCTTCGGAAGTAAAGTACGTCCCGTACGTGAGTGAGCGGCGCCAAGCCGGATCCGCAAGTCAGCCTGTAGGCAGGAGCGCACATGAACACTTCTTCTGGCAAACCTGCGGCGCCGCTTGATCCGCACGCGGTCGACCTGTTCGAATTCGCCCGCAGCGGGCGGCAGGCAGCAGGGGCGGTGCGCCTCTCGCAACTGCCGCGCATGTTAAACGAAGTGCCGATGGACGCGCCAGATCGCGACACGGTCTTCACGTGGCAGGCGGAAGGGTTCACGCAGAAGGAATTGCAGGACGACGGCGCCGATGGGCAGCAGCCGTACCTGCGCCTCGCGGTGCATGGCCAGGCATGGCTCACGTGCCAGCGCTGCATGACCCCGTACGACCAGGCGTTCGGTGTCGACATGGTGTACCGCGTCGTCGCGACCGAAGAAGAAGCTGAAGAATTTCCGCTCGACGACGATGAAGCCGATGTGATCGTGGGCTCGCGCCAGTTCGATCTCGTCGACTTGATCGAAGAGGAGTTGCTGCTTTCGTTGCCGCTCGTGCCCAAGCACGAGGTTTGCCCGGCAGTTCACGAAAGCCTCGTGTCGGGTGCGAGCGGTCCTGAGGAAGCGGCGGGCGAAGAGTCCGGCGAAGCCGAGGACGAAGGCAAACGGCCGAATCCGTTTGCAGCGCTGCAAGCGCTGAAGAAGGGCGGTGACGGCACCAAGAAACACTAAGCAGTTGTGGCGCGGGAAGGCGTAAGGGCTTTGGGCCAGGGTAGTTAAGCGCCGGATCGGGCTGTGTTAGAATCCGGAAAATTATTTAGGAGTTAGTCATGGCAGTCCAGCAAAACAAGAAGTCGCCGTCGAAGCGCGGCATGCATCGTTCGCACGATTTCCTGACGGCAACGCCGCTGGCAGTCGAGCCGAGCACGGGTGAAGTGCACCTGCGTCACCACGTCAGCCCGAACGGCTACTATCGCGGCAAGAAAGTCGTCAAGACGAAGAACGACTAAGCGTCAAGTCACGCGTTGCGCGCTACGTTCGCCGTTCGCGTGACAACTGGTTCGCTTGACACTTTCCTGGCGCAACAAAAAGGCGGCATTCAACTGCCGCTTTTTTGTGCCTGAAATTCGTCGCATTCCATGACCGTAAAGCTCACAATCGATTGCATGGGAGGCGACCACGGCCCGTCCGTGACCGTTCCCGCGGCAGTCAAGTTCGTCCGCGCGCATCCCGATGCGCACCTGATGCTCGTCGGCATCGAAGGCGCGATTCGCGCTCAGCTCAAGAAGCTGAAAGCCCTCGACGATCCCGCGCTGACCATCGTGCCCGCCACTGAAGTCGTGGCGATGGACGACCCTGTCGAGGTGGCGCTGCGCAAGAAGAAAGATTCTTCGATGCGCGTCGCGCTCAACCACGTCAAGGAAGGCGCCGCACAGGCCTGCATCTCCGCCGGCAATACCGGCGCGCTGATGGCCGTCTCCCGTTACGTACTCAAGACGCTGCCCGGCATCGAGCGGCCCGCGATCGCGTCCGCGCTGCCGAACCCGACCGGCTACACGATGATGCTGGACCTCGGCGCGAACGTCGACTGCGAGCCGCAGCATCTGCTGCAGTTCGCGGAGATGGGGCACGCGCTGGTGGCCGCGCTCGAAGGCAAGGAGCGGCCGACGATCGGCCTGCTGAACATCGGCGAAGAAGTCATCAAGGGCAACGACACGATCAAGCGCGCAGGCGAACTGCTGCGCGCCAGCACGCTGAATTTCCGCGGCAACGTGGAAGGCAACGACATCTACAAGGGCACCGTCGACGTGATCGTGTGCGACGGCTTCGTCGGCAACGTCGCGCTGAAGACGTCCGAGGGGCTCGCGCAGATGCTGTCCAACATCATCCGCGAGGAGTTCGGCCGTTCGCTGATGTCGAGGTTGATGGCGCTGCTCGCGCTGCCTGTCCTGATGCGTTTCAAGAAGCGCGTCGACCACCGCCAGTACAACGGCGCGGCGCTGCTGGGGCTGAAGAGCCTCGTGATCAAGAGCCACGGTTCGGCCGATGCCTACGCGTTTGAGTGGGCGATCAAACGCGGGTATGATGCCGTCAAAAACGGCGTGCTGGAGCGCCTCACGCGCGCGATGGCGGACAATTCGGCGTCGCTCGGCGACGGCGAACACGACGCGGGCGGCGCGGGCCATGCAAGCCCGGCCGCAGGCCATCACGCCGAACCTTCCGCTGCGCAATCCTCTAAAGCTTAAATGGCCCAATCGACCCTCTATTCCCGCGTGCTCGGCACGGGCAGCTATCTGCCGCCCGACCGCGTCACGAACCAGCAGTTGACCGATCGTCTCGCGAAGGAAGGCATCGAGACGAGCGATGAATGGATCGTTGCGCGCACGGGTATCCATGCGCGCCATTTCGCCGCACCGGACGTCACGACGAGCGACCTCGCGCTCGAGGCGTCGCGACGTGCGATCGAGGCGGCAGGTATCGATCCACAGTCGATCGACCTGATCATCGTCGCGACTTCGACCCCCGATTTCGTGTTCCCGAGCACCGCGTGCCTGCTGCAGAACAAGCTCGGGATCAAGAACGGCGGCGCGGCATTCGACGTGCAGGCCGTGTGTTCGGGCTTTGCGTACGCGATGGCGACGGCCGACAGCTTCATCCGCAGCGGCCAGCACCGCACGGCGCTCGTGGTCGGCGCGGAGACGTTCTCGCGCATTCTCGACTTCAAGGACCGTACGACCTGCGTGCTGTTCGGCGACGGCGCGGGCGCGGTGATCCTTTCCGCGTCGGAAGAGCCGGGCATACTCGGCAGCGCGCTGCACGCGGACGGCAGCTATTCGCACATCCTTTGCACGCCGGGCAACGTGAATCGCGGCGTGATCGAGGGCAGTGCATTCCTGTACATGGATGGGCAGGCCGTGTTCAAGCTCGCGGTCAACGTGCTCGAGAAGGTTGCGATCGAGGCGCTTGCAAAGGCGAATCTCGCGCCCGAACAAATCGACTGGCTGATTCCGCACCAGGCCAACATCCGCATCATGACCAGCACCTGCCGCAAGCTCGGCCTGCCGCAGGAGCGCATGGTCGTGACGGTCGACCAGCACGGCAACACGTCGGCCGCGTCGATCCCGCTGGCGCTCGACACCGCGGTGCGCGACGGCCGCATCCAGCGTGGCCAGCACGTGCTGATCGAAGGCGTGGGCGGCGGCTTTACCTGGGGCGCGTCGGTCTTCCGCTTCTGATCCGCGGCGCGCGACTGCTGCGCGCGGATCCCATCGGCGCGCCGTTCGTGCGCGCCGTCCGAATCGATTCAATTGGGGACGATATGAAATTTGCATTCGTTTTTCCGGGGCAGGGCTCGCAGGCGGTCGGTATGCTCAACGCATTCGCCGATCTGGCCATCGTGCGCGAGACGCTCCAGGAGGCCTCCGATGCACTCAATCAGGATCTCGGCAAGCTGATCGCCGAAGGCCCGGCCGAAGAGCTGAATCTGACCACCAACACGCAGCCCGTGATGCTGACCGCCGCGTACGCGTGCTATCGCGCGTGGCAGCAGGCGGGCGGCCCGGCGCCGTCGATCGTCGCCGGCCACAGCCTCGGTGAGTACACGGCGCTCGTCGCGGCGGGCGCGCTCGCGTTCAAGGACGCAGTGCCGCTCGTGCGCTTCCGCGCGCAGGCGATGCAGACGGCCGTGCCGGTCGGCCAGGGCGGCATGGCCGCGATCCTGGGCCTCGACGACGACACGGTGCGCGCAGTGTGCGCCGAAGCCGCGGAAGCGGGCGTCGTCGAAGCGGTGAACTTCAATGCGCCTGCGCAGGTCGTGATTGCAGGCAACAAGGCCGCCGTCGAGAAGGCGTGCGAGATCGCGAAGGCGAAGGGCGCGAAGCGCGCGTTGCCGCTGCCCGTTTCGGCACCGTTTCATTCGTCGCTGCTCAAGCCGGCATCGGACCAGTTGCGCGACTATCTCGTGAACGTCGACGTGAAGGCACCGCAGATTCCGGTCGTCAACAACATCGACGTCGCCGTGGTCAGCGATCCGGCCGCGATCAAGGACGCGCTGGTGCGCCAGGCCGCGGGCCCGGTGCGCTGGGTTGAGTGCGTGCAGCACATTGCCGGCACGGGCGTCACGCACGTGATCGAATGCGGTCCGGGCAAGGTGCTCGCCGGCCTGACGAAGCGCATCGACGGCAACCTGACGGGTGCGTCGGTTTTCGATCCGGCGTCGCTCGACGAAGCGCTCAAGCTGGTGACCGCCTGACGCGGCGCCTTTTCTCAAGAGACGGATATTCGATTCATGGAAAAGACTCTCGATAAACAGGTTGCGATCGTGACCGGCGCGTCGCGCGGTATCGGCCGCTCGATCGCGCTCGAACTCGCGCGTCTGGGCGCGACGGTGATCGGCACCGCGACGAGCGAATCGGGCGCTGCCGCGATCACCGCGGCGTTCGCGGAAGCGGGCGTCACGGGCCGCGGCGCGGTGCTGAACGTCAACGACGCGGCGGCCGCCGAGGCACTGATCGATGCGACCGTGAAGGAATTCGGTACGCTGAACGTGCTCGTCAACAACGCGGGCATCACGCAGGACCAGCTCGCGATGCGGATGAAGGACGAGGACTGGGACGCGGTGATCGACACCAACATGAAGTCGGTGTTCCGCCTGTCGCGTGCGGTGCTGCGCCCGATGATGAAGGCGCGCGGCGGCCGTATCATCAACATCACGTCGGTGGTCGGTTCGGCCGGCAACCCGGGTCAGGTCAACTACGCGGCCGCGAAGGCCGGCGTCGCGGGCATGACGCGTGCGCTTGCGCGCGAAATCGGCAGCCGCGGCATCACCGTGAACTGCGTCGCGCCGGGCTTCATCGACACCGACATGACGAAGACGCTGCCGGAAGAACAGCAGGCCGCGCTCAAGACCCAGATTCCGCTCGGCCGCCTCGGCAGCCCGGAAGACATCGCCCATGCCGTCGCGTTCCTCGCATCGCCGCAGGCCGGTTATATCACCGGCACGACGCTGCACGTGAACGGCGGCATGTACATGTCGTAACGATTTTCGTTTACTATCCGCGCCGTATCCCGTTTTTCAGGCGGATCGGCGCTTGATCGGCCATCAAGCCAACGCGCGTTTTGGCGTCAGCAAACCTGATAAAATGCGCGCACTTGTAAATCTGAACTTTCCCTCGGAGGGGTAATGGACAACATCGAACAACGTGTCAAGAAGATCGTCGCTGAACAACTGGGCGTCGCGGAAGCCGAGATCAAGAACGAAGCTTCGTTCGTGAACGATCTGGGTGCCGACTCGCTCGACACGGTCGAACTGGTGATGGCTCTCGAAGACGAGTTCGGCATGGAAATCCCGGACGAAGAAGCAGAGAAGATCACGACCGTTCAGCAAGCGATCGACTACGCTCGCGCAAACGTCAAGGCGTAAGCGCCTTTCGCGCTTGTCCGCCACGTCGCCGCGATCTTCGCGATTGACGCGCCATTCTGCCGGCTTCGCGCCGGACGGACTAACAGCCACAGGGCTCGCAGGGCTGGTTCCTGTGGCCACTGTGGCTTTTGTTTTTGTCATCCAATAATGGAAAAGAGGTTACCGTGAGCCGCCGTCGTGTTGTCGTTACAGGCCTGGGGCTGATTTCGCCTGTTGGCAATAATGTTGCCGACGGCTGGGCCAATCTCGTCGCCGGCAAGTCCGGTATCGCCACCGTCACGAAGTTCGATCCGTCGAACCTCGCCGTGCATTTCGCGGGCGAGGTGAAGGGTTTCAGCGCCGAGGAATACATCCCGGCGAAGGAAGCCCGCAACATGGATACGTTCATCCATTACGGCATCGCCGCCGGCGTCCAGGCCGTCAAGGACAGCGGGCTGGAAGTGACCGAAGCCAATGCGGAACGCATCGGCGTGCTGGTCGGTTCCGGCATCGGCGGCCTGCCGATGATCGAAGATACGCACCAGACCTACGTCGATCGCGGCGCGCGCCGGATTTCGCCGTTCTTCGTGCCGGGTTCGATCATCAACATGATCTCGGGTCACCTGAGCATCATGTTCGGCCTGAAGGGCCCGAACCTCGCGGCCGTGACGGCCTGCACGACCGGCCTGCACAGCATCGGCCTCGCGGCACGCCTGATCCAGGCCGGCGACGCGGACGTGATGGTCGCGGGCGGTGCCGAATCGACGGTATCGCCGCTCGGTATCGGCGGTTTCGCGGCCGCGCGCGCGCTGTCGACCCGAAACGATGATCCGGCGACCGCGTCCCGTCCGTGGGACAAGGATCGCGACGGCTTCGTGCTGGGCGAGGGCGCAGGCGTGATGGTGCTGGAAGAGTACGAGGCGGCGAAGGCGCGTGGTGCGAAGATCTACGCGGAAGTCTCGGGCTTCGGCATGACCGGCGACGCGTACCACATGACCGCGCCGAACATGGACGGCCCGCGCCGCTGCATGGTCGCGGCGCTGCGCGATGCCGGCGTGAACGCGGACGAGGTCCAGTACCTGAACGCGCACGGCACGTCGACGCCGCTGGGCGACAAGAACGAGTCCGACGCGGTGAAGGCGGCCTTCGGCGAGCACGCGTACAAGCTCGTCGTGAACTCGACGAAGTCGATGACGGGCCACCTGCTGGGCGGCGCGGGCGGCCTCGAGTCGGTGTTCACGGTGCTGGCGCTGCACAACAACGTGTCGCCGCCGACCATCAACATCTTCAACCAGGACCCCGAGTGCGATCTCGATTACTGCGCGAACACCGCGCGGGACATGAAGATCGACGTAGCCGTGAAGAACAACTTCGGCTTCGGCGGTACCAACGGCACGCTGGTGTTCAAGCGCGTCTGACGCTGAAATCGCTTGACGAGTCCATTCGATGCTCCGGCCGGGCGTCCGCAGCGCTTTGCGTTGCGGGCCTCGGCCGTGTCGTATGTCGTGCTGGCCGCGTTCGTCGCGTCGGCTGCCGCGTCGGCGTACCTGTTCTGGGCGCCGCGCGCGGGCGCAGCCGCCGGCGCATGCGTGTCGGCCGTGACGGCCGCGCTGCTGGCCGTGTGCGCCGCGCGGGCCTGCGCCCGCCGGCTGCCGGCCGAGTTGCAGATCGACGCGTTCGGGGAAGTTGCGGCGTTTGGCCGCACCGGGCGGCTGCTGGCCCGCGGCCGTGTGATGGGCCATGCGCACTGGAGCAGCCTGCTGCTCGTGCTGTCGGTCGGGCAAGGCGCCCGGCGGGCCAGGCCGCTGCTGATTCCGGCCGATGCGCTCGACGCCGCGTCGTTCAGCGCGCTGTCCGTGCTGGCGAGAACCGCGGGCGCGGCGGGGCGGGCATGACGGCGGCGCGGTTACCGACCGTAACCAGCGGCCGGCGCGGGAACGCTACAATAGCGCTCCGCGTTGCATCCCTAGTTAATGGATTTGTCAGGTGAGTGAAAAAGAAATTGATCAGGTTCTGGTCGAGCGCGTACAGAAGGGCGACAAGGCAGCGTTCGAACTCCTGGTCTCCAAATACCACCGCAAGATCATTCGGCTGATCTCGCGCCTCGTGCGGGATCCCGCCGAGGTCGAGGATGTAGCCCAGGACGCGTTCATCAAGGCGTATCGTGCGCTGCCGCAATTTCGCGGCGAGTCCGCGTTCTACACGTGGTTGTACCGGATTGCCGTCAATACGGCGAAGAACTACCTTGCGACGCAGGGTCGCCGTGCACCGACCTCGACCGAGGCAGATGCGGAGGAAGCGGAAACTTTCTCCGACGCAGACCAACTAAGGGATATCAACACGCCTGAGTCGATGTTGATGAGCAAGCAGATTGCCGAGACGGTCAACGCAGCAATGGCCGCCTTGCCCGAGGAACTGCGCCAGGCGATTACGCTGCGCGAGATCGAGGGCCTGAGCTACGAAGAGATCGCGGAAATGATGGGCTGTCCGATCGGGACGGTCCGGTCGCGGATCTTCCGTGCTCGCGAGGCAATCGCTGCCAAATTGCGTCCGCTGCTCGATACGCCCGAAGGCAAGCGCTGGTAAGCGCAATAGGCGGAGCGACGCGGGTCGGGGTCTAGTTACGGATAGAGTCGTGAAGTCACGACGGGGTGTGCAAGATGGGGAGCATCATGGGTTCGGTCAATACGCAGTCGCACGCGTGCTCGCGCGGCGAGCGCCTTTCCGCGCTGGTCGACGGCGAAATGTTTGATGGCCCGGATCACGGGCAGTTTCTGGCTGAGCTCGACCGCGCGGATCGCGCTGCGTGGGCCCATTACCACCTGATCGGCGATGCGCTGCGCTCGGACGAGCTCGCGTTGTCGCCCGCGCTGAGCGTCGCGTTCACCGCGCGCATGTCGGCCGCGCTCGAGAGCGAGCCGCACCTGCTCGCGCTGGCGGCAGCGCCGGCCGCGCGCAAGCTGCTGTCGCTGCGCCGGCGCGTCGTGCCCGCGTTCGCGGTGGCCGCCGCGGCGGCCACGCTGACGTGGATCGTCGTTCCGCAACTACAGACGGCCGGCACGCCGGGCGCCGTCCAGGTCGCGTCGGTCGGTGCGCCGCAAAGCGGCAACCTGCAGCGCGTGACGGTCGCGCAGGCGTCGGCCCAGCCGGGGCTGCAGGACGTCAACATCATTCGCGACGCCAGTCTCGACCAATACCTTGAAGCGCACCAGCAATTCGCACAGCAGCCCGTCGTCACGGGTTCGATGCCGCTGATCCGCGCTGCCGTGACCACCACGCCAGGCCAATAAACCCGATGCGGACATTGCAGTTGAATCACGCCATCTCCGGATGGAAGCGGCTGCCGGCCCTCCTGCTTTGTGCAGCCGCCCTGTTGTCCGTTCAATCCCTTCCTGCCAGCGCCCAGCAACCGGACGATCCCGTCGCGACCCGCAAGGGCGCCGCGGACTGGCTCGACCGCGTCCAGCAGGCGGCGCAGCAGCAGAGCTACGAGGGCACGTTCGTCTACCAGCGAGGCGGGTATGTGCAGTCGTCGCGCATCGCGCACGTCGCGTCCCGCGACGGCGAGTTCGAGCGGATCGAGACGCTCGATGGCAAGCCGCGCAAGCTGCTGCGGCATAACGACGAGCTGTACACGTTCGTGCCCGAGCGCAAGCTGTGCGTGGTCGAGCGCCGTCAGGCGCGCGACTCGTTCCCCGCGCTGCTCGGCGCGAGCGGCGAACACGTGATGTCCGTCTACGACGCGAAGTCGCTCGGCAAGGATCGCGTGGCCGGGATCGACGCGCAGGTCGTCGAGCTCGTGCCGAAGGATGCCTACCGTTTCACGTACAAGCTTTGGGCCGACGCGCGCACGGGGCTGCTGCTGCGTTCGCAGACGCTCGATGCGAACGATCACGTGCTCGAACAGATTGCGTTCTCGCAACTGCAGACGGGCGGTGCGAGCGGTGACAAGGCCGCGATCGCGGCCGGCATGCGCAACCTGAGCGGCTGGACCGTCGTGCGTCCGCCGGTCGCGACGGTCGACATGGAGGCGGCTGGCTGGCAGCTCGCGCCGAGCGTCGCCGGTTTCCAGAAGATCCGCGAAGTGCGCCGGCCGATGGCTGCGCGCGATGCGGGCGATCCGCCGATTCCGGTCGATCAGGCCGTCTTCACCGACGGTCTCGCGACGATCTCCGTTTTCATCGAGCCGGCCGAAAAGAATACGCGCAAGGAAGGCGCGGGCAGCACCGGTGCGACGCACGTCCTCGTGAAGCGTCGCGGCGACTACTGGATCACCGTGCTCGGCGAAGTGCCGCCGGCTACGTTGCAGCAGTTCGCGTCTGCCATAGAATACAAGGCTTCCAAGTAACGCTACGGCTTCCGACATGATGAAACACACGCTGCGCAAATGGCTCGCGGCGGCGGCGCTGTCTGCCTGCCTGCCGCTCGTGCCGCATACCGCGTTCGCGGTGACGGCTCCCGCTGCCAGCCTGCCCGACTTCGCCGATCTGGTCGAAAGGGTCGGGCCGGCCGTCGTGAACATCAGGACCACTGCCAACGTGCCGACGAGCAGCGGCCCGCGCGGGATGCTCCCGCCGGGCTTCGACAACGGCGACATGTCGGAATTCTTCCGGCGCTTCTTCGGCATTCCGCTGCCGCAGGCACCCGGCAACGGTAGCGGCAATGGCAATGGCAACCCGAAGAACGCGCCCGCGCCGGACAATCCGCCCGACACCGAGCAGAACCGCGGTGTCGGCTCGGGCTTCATCGTGTCGGCCGACGGTTACGTGATGACCAATGCGCACGTCGTCGACGATGCGGACACCATCTACGTGACGCTGACCGACAAGCGCGAATTCAAGGCGAAGCTGATCGGCGTTGACGATCGCACGGACGTCGCGGTCGTCAAGATCCAGGCGTCGAACCTGCCTGTCGTCGCGATCGGCGACTCGAACAAGGTGCGCGTCGGCGAGTGGGTCGTCGCGATCGGTTCGCCGTTCGGCCTCGACAACACGGTGACGGCCGGCATCGTCAGCTCGAAGAGCCGCAACACGGGCGACTATCTGCCGTTCATCCAGACCGACGTCGCCGTGAACCCCGGCAACTCGGGCGGCCCGCTGATCAACATGCAAGGCGAGGTGATCGGCATCAACTCGCAGATCTACAGCCGTACCGGCGGCTTCATGGGCATCTCGTTCGCGATTCCGATCGACGAGGCGATGCGCGTGGCCGACCAGTTGAAGGCGACGGGCAAGGTCACGCGCGGTCGGATTGCGGTGGCGATCGGCGAGGTGACGAAGGATGTGGCCGACTCGATCGGGTTGCCGAAGGCCGAGGGCGCGCTCGTCAGCAGCGTCGAGCCGGGCGGCCCGGCCGACAAGGCGGGTATCCAGCCGGGCGACATTATCCTGAAGTTCAACGGCCGCCCGGTCGACGCGGCGTCGGACCTGCCGCGCATGGTCGGTGACACGAAGCCCGGCACGAAGGCGACCGTCAGCGTGTGGCGCAAGGGTCAGGCGCGCGATCTGCCGATCACGATCGCGGAGACGCCGGTCGAGTCGACGGCCAAGGCCGAACAGCGCAAGAACGCGCCGCAGAAGCCGCGCCAGACCAATTCGCTCGGTCTGACGGTCAGCGACCTGACGGCCGATCAGTTGAAGACGCTGAAGCTGAAGAACGGCGTGCAGATCGACGGCGTCGACGGCCCGGCCGCCCGTGCGGGCCTGCAGCGCGGCGACATCGTGCTGCGCGTCGGCGATACCGACATCACGAGCGCGAAGCAGCTTGCCGAAGTGACCGCGCAGCTCGATCCGCAGAAGGCGGTCGCGGTGCTGGTGCGGCGCGGCGACAACACGCAGTTCGTGCCCGTGCGGCCGCGCCAGAAGTAACGCGCCGATGTTCACGCTCTACGGCCGCGGCTGGTGCCACCTGTGCGACGACATGCGCGACGCACTGGCGCCGGTGGCGGCCGAATTCGGCGTCGCGGTCGACTATGTCGACATCGACACCGATGCGGCGCTCGTCGCCCGCTACGACGAGGACGTGCCGGTGCTGCTGCTGGACGGCGCGGAAGTGTGCCGCCACCGGTTCGACGACGCGAGGGTGCGCGACGCGCTCGCGGCCCGGCGCTGAGCCTGTCGCCGGCCGGCGTCGCTTCGCACGGGACTTCGCCCGGCAGGCGCCCCGGCCGGGTGCCGCGCGGCCAGGCGTCCGAAATACCGCCCGGTGAAGGCCTTTTCGGCTAAAATAGGCTGTTTTTTCACCGACTTACACAAGGCGTGCTCCGCAGTCGTCGAGCGCGCCTTTTTCGCTTGATCGGCACTGAATGGATCATATTCGCAATTTCTCGATCATCGCGCACATCGACCATGGCAAGTCGACGCTCGCGGATCGCATCATCCAGGTCTGCGGCGGTCTCGCCGACCGTGAAATGGAAGCGCAGGTGCTCGACTCGATGGATATCGAGCGCGAGCGCGGCATCACGATCAAGGCGCAGACGGCTGCACTGTCCTATCGCGCGCGCGACGGCAAGGTCTACAACCTGAACCTGATCGACACGCCGGGGCACGTCGACTTCTCGTACGAGGTCAGCCGTTCGCTGTCCGCGTGCGAAGGCGCGCTGCTGGTCGTCGACGCGAGCCAGGGCGTCGAGGCGCAGACGGTCGCGAACTGCTACACGGCGATCGAGCTCGGCGTCGAGGTCGTGCCGGTGCTGAACAAGATCGACCTGCCGGCCGCGAACCCCGAGAACGCGATCGAGGAGATCGAGGACGTAATCGGCATCGACGCGACCGACGCGACGCGCTGCAGCGCGAAGACGGGCCTCGGCGTCGAGGACGTGCTCGAAGCGCTGATCGCGAAGGTGCCGCCGCCGAAGGGCGATCCGGACGCGCCGCTGCAGGCGCTCATCATCGATTCGTGGTTCGACAACTACGTCGGCGTCGTGATGCTGGTTCGCATCGTCAACGGCACGCTGCGCCCGAAGGACAAGATCAAGATGATGGCGACCGGTGCGCAGTATCCGGTCGAGCACATCGGCGTGTTCACGCCGAAGTCGCGCAATCTCGATTCGCTGTCGGCGGGGCAGGTGGGCTTCATCATCGCCGGCATCAAGGAACTGACGGCCGCGAAGGTCGGCGATACCGTCACGCACGTGGCCAAGCCGGCGGCGCAAGCGCTGCCGGGCTTCAAGGAAGTGAAGCCGCAGGTGTTCGCCGGCCTCTATCCGGTGGAAGCGAACCAGTACGACGCGCTGCGCGAATCGCTCGAGAAGCTGAAGCTCAACGACGCGTCGCTGCAGTACGAGCCCGAAGTGTCGCAGGCGCTCGGCTTCGGGTTCCGGTGCGGCTTCCTGGGTCTCCTGCATATGGAGATCGTGCAGGAGCGGCTGGAGCGCGAATTCGACATGGACCTCATCACCACGGCGCCGACCGTGGTCTACGAGGTCCTGATGAGCGACGGCTCGATCGTGATGGTCGAGAATCCCGCGAAGATGCCGGAGCCGCCGAAGATCGAGGAGATCCGCGAGCCGATCGTCACGGTGAATCTCTACATGCCGCAGGACTACGTCGGCTCGGTGATCACGCTGTGCACGCAGAAGCGCGGCTCGCAGATCAACATGCAGTATCACGGCCGCCAGGTGCAGCTGACCTACGAAATCCCGATGGCCGAGATCGTGCTCGATTTCTTCGACCGCCTGAAGTCGGTGTCGCGCGGCTACGCGTCGATGGACTACGAGTTCAAGGAATACCGGTCGGCGGACGTCGTGAAGGTCGACATGCTGATCAACGGCGACAAGGTCGATGCGCTGTCGGTGATCGTCCACCGGTCGCAATCGCAGTATCGCGGCCGAGAAGTGGCGGCGAAGATGCGCGAGATCATTCCGCGCCAGATGTACGACGTGGCGATCCAGGCCACGATCGGTGCGCACATCATCGCCCGCGAGAACATCAAGGCGCTGCGCAAGAACGTGCTGGCGAAGTGTTATGGCGGTGACATCACGCGCAAGAAGAAGCTGCTCGAAAAGCAGAAGGCAGGTAAGAAACGCATGAAGCAGGTGGGTTCGGTCGAGATCCCGCAGGAAGCGTTCCTTGCGATCTTGCGCGTCGAAGATAAATAACAGGACTGTTCCCTTTATGAATTTTGCGCTGATTCTTTTTGTGCTCGTCGTCGTGACGGGCGTAGCGTGGGTGCTGGACAAACTGGTGTTCATGCCGCGGCGACGCATGGCGGCCGACTCGGCGATCGAGGAGTTCGATCGCCAGCAGTCGCGCATCGACAAGCGTTTCGCGGACGAAAACGCAGTGCAGACGCGTTCGAAGCTGCGCGACGAGAAGCTGCGCCAGCCGTGGTGGCTCGAGTACACCGCGAGCTTCTTCCCGGTGATCCTGGCGGTGTTCGTCGTGCGTTCGTTCATCGTCGAGCCGTTCAAGATCCCGTCGGGTTCGATGGTGCCGACGCTGCTCGTCGGCGACTTCATCCTCGTCAACAAGTTCGAGTACGGGCTGCGCCTGCCGGTCACGAACACGAAGATCACGCAGGGCAGCCCGCTGTCGCGCGGCGACGTCGTCGTGTTCCGTTATCCGAAGGACGAGTCGGTCGACTACATCAAGCGCGTGATCGGCTTGCCGGGCGACACGGTCGCGTACCAGGACAAGCAGCTCACGATCAACGGCCAGCCGGTGCCCGAAACGCCGCTGCCCGATTTCTTCGACGACGAGCGCCAGAATTACGCGAAGCAGTTCGAAGAGACGATCGGCAACAAGAAGAACGCGATCCTCAACAACCCCGCGGTGCCGCCGTTCGTGATGGGCGCATACGACTATCCGTATCGCGACAACTGCACGTACAACAGCCGCGGCGTGATCTGCAAGGTGCCGCCCGGTCACTACTTCATGATGGGCGACAACCGCGACAACAGCGCGGACAGCCGCTACTGGGGTTTCGTACCGGACCGGAACATCGTCGGCCGCGCGTTCTTCATCTGGATGAACTTCAGCGACCTGAAGCGCATCGGTTCCTTCAACTGATCGCATTCGACGCACACGCAATACGCGACGCACGGGCCGCGTCGCGTATTGCCGAACTACTTTAAGAACCGGCGGTAACACCGCCTCGTCACGCCTTTTCGTGTCCGGCCGTGCCGTTTCGGCCCGACCGGCGCCCGCGTTATACTCCTGCACATGCCCCTATCCCAGTTGGAAAGCCGGCTGCGCTACGAATTTCGCAATGCGGAATTGTTGCGCCAGGCTTTGACCCATCGCAGTCACAGTGCCACGCACAACGAACGGCTCGAGTTTCTCGGCGACTCCGTTCTGAATTGCGCGGTGGCCGCCCTTTTGTTCCAGCGTTTCAGCAAGCTGGACGAAGGTGACCTGTCGCGCGTACGCGCCAACCTCGTCAAACAGCAGTCGCTGTACGAAATTGCTCAGGCCCTGAATATCTCGGACGGGCTGCGGCTGGGCGAGGGCGAGTTGCGCAGCGGTGGTTTCCGCCGCCCGTCGATCCTCGCGGACGCGTTCGAAGCCATCATCGGGGCCGTGTTCCTCGATGGCGGCTTCGAAGCCGCCCAAGGGGTCATCAAGCGCCTCTACATCCCGATTCTCGACCACATCGATCCGCGCACGCTCGGCAAGGACGCGAAGACGCTGCTGCAGGAATACCTGCAGGGGCACAAGATCGCGCTGCCGACCTACACGGTCGTCGCGACGCATGGTGCGGCGCACAATCAGCAATTCGAAGTCGAATGCACGGTGCCGAAGCTTGACGTGAAGGTGTCGGGCTCCGGCGCAAGCCGGCGCGCGGCCGAGCAGGCAGCGGCGAAGAAGGCGCTCGACGAGGTGATCGCGGCCGCGCCGATGCTGGCCGCGAAGCCGAAGCGCTCGAAAAACGCACGCGGGTCGAAGCATGTCGAACCCGAAATCGTGCCGGGCGTGAAGGGCGTGCAGGAAGCGCTCGACCTGCGCTCGCCGGAACGTAAGGAACGTGCGGCGGCGCGTGAGGCCAAGGCGGCCGGTGCGGTGCCCGCGGCCACCGCCGCGACCGGAGCCGGTGCGGAGCCGGCTGTGGCGCCGATGGCCGCGATTCGCGCGGCGCATGTCGAGGCGGCTGCCGACAAGGGCGAACGGGCGGCCAAGCCGGCGACCGACAAGGTTGCCGAAAAGCCCGCCGAGCGCACCGACAAAGTAGCGGAAAAGCCCGCGGAGGCCACGCCGCGCGCAGCCGACAAGCCGGCTGGCCACGCAGCCGATCTGGCATCGTCGTCCGCCGACAAGCCTTCCGCCGGCTCCGACCCCGCTTCGCGTGCAGCCGTGCGCGCACGCGATGCCGCGGCGCCCGATTCCGATACGCCGCCGGGCGGTGCGAGCCTCGCAGCCACGCAGGCGCGCGTGGCCGATGCCGACCACTGAATTGCCCATCGATCGTGCCGCGCACCGCGCGGCCGTTTCCGAACCTGTCTCCCAAACGATATGAACACTCCCGCTCCTACCGGTTTCCGTTGCGGCATGATCGCGATCGTGGGCCGCCCGAACGTCGGCAAGTCGACGTTGATGAACGCACTCGTCGGCCAGAAGATCAGCATCACGTCGCGCAAGGCGCAGACGACCCGCCATCGCATCACCGGCATCAACACGTTCGACGACGCGCAGTTCGTGTTCGTCGACACGCCGGGTTTCCAGACCCGTCACAGCACCGCGCTGAATCGTTCGCTGAACCGCGCGGTCACGTCGACGCTGACGTCGGTCGACGTGATCCTGTTCGTGATCGAGGCCGGCCGCTTCGGGCCCGACGACCAGAAGGTGCTCGACCTGATTCCGCCCGGCATGCCGACGCTGCTGATCGCGAACAAGATCGACCGCGTGACCGACAAGGCGACGCTGTTCCCGTTCATGCAGCAGATGAGCGCGCTGCGCGAATTCACCGAACTCGTGCCGCTGTCGGCGCAGCGGCCGGAAGACATCAAGCGCCTGCTGGAGACGATCAAGCCGTACCTGCCGGAAGGCGAGCCGATCTACGGCGAGGATGAACTCACCGACCGCAGCTCGCGCTTCCTCGCGGCCGAGATCCTGCGCGAGAAGGTGTTCCGCTGGACCGGCGACGAACTGCCGTACACGAGCACCGTCATCATCGAAAAGTTCGAGGAGGAGGGGCGCCTGAAGCGCATCTTCGCGACGATCCTCGTCGAACGCGATTCGCACAAGGCGATGGTGATCGGCAAGAAGGGCGAGAAGCTCAAGCAGATCAGCACCGAGGCGCGGATGGACATGGAGAAGCTGTTCGACGGCCCGGTGTACCTCGAGACCTTCGTGAAGGTGAAGAGCGGCTGGGCCGACAACGAGGCGGGGCTGCGCGCCTATGGGTACGAATGACGCGCTGACGTCGACTGAAGACGCGGTGACGGCCGGCGCGAACGACGCGCCGCTGCCGGCCCCGCCCGAACCGCCGCGCAAGGCGCGGCGTGCGACGTCTCGCACGTCCGATTTCCGCGTCGCCGAGCAGCCGGCGTTCGTGCTGCACAGCTATCCGTACCGGGAAACGAGCCTGATCGTCGACGTGCTGACGCGCGATCATGGCCGGCTCGCGCTCGTCGCGAAGGGCGCGAAGCGCCCGCACTCCGCGCTGCGCGGCGTGCTGCAGACATTCCAGCCGCTGCTGCTGTCCTGGTCGGGCAAATCCGAGGTGCGCACGCTGACGGGCGCCGAGTGGGTCGGCGGGATGCTGCCGCTCGGCGGCGACGGGCTGCTGTGCGGCTTCTACGCAAACGAACTGCTCGTGAAATTCTGCGCGCGCGAGGATCCGCAGCCGCCGCTGTTCAATCATTACGTGCTGACGCTCACGCGCCTCGCGCACGGCGAGCCCGCGGTGCAGGTGCTACGCTCGTTCGAGCGCGTGCTGCTGCGCGAGACCGGCTATGCGATGGCGCTGAACCGCACGGTCGCGCGTCGCGCGGTCGAGCCCGACCGCCGGTACGTGTTCGATCCCGAGCGCGGCGTGCGCAATGCGGACGACGATGTGCCGTCGCACTGGCCGGTCATCACCGGACAGACGTTGCTCGACATGGAGCAGGACGATTACCATCGAGCCCAGACGGTTGCGCAAAGCAAGACGCTGATGCGCTTCCTGCTGAACACTTATCTCGGCGGTACGCCGCTCGCCACGCGCCAGATCCTGATCGACCTGCAAAACCTATGAGTTTCTTCCTGACAACGCCCACCGCCATCGACCTCGGCGTGAACATCGACCACGTCGCGACGCTGCGCAATGCGCGCGGCACGGCCTATCCGGATCCGATCCGCGCGGCGCTTGCCGCCGAAGAGGCCGGCGCGGACGCGATCACGCTGCACCTGCGCGAGGATCGCCGCCACATCGTCGACGCGGACGTGCGCAAGCTGCGCCCGCTGCTGAAGACGCGCATGAACCTCGAGTGCGCGGTGACCGCCGAGATGCTCGATATCGCGTGCGAAGTACGTCCGCACGACGCGTGCCTCGTGCCCGAGAAGCGCGAGGAACTGACGACCGAAGGCGGCCTCGATGTCGCCGGCCACTTCGAGGCCGTGCGCGCGGCGTGCAAGCAGCTTGCCGACGTGGGCGTGCGCGTATCGCTGTTCATCGACCCGGACGAAACGCAGATCCGCGCCGCGCACGAAGCGGGCGCGCCGGTGATCGAGCTGCATACGGGCCGCTACGCCGAGGCGCACGACGAAGCCGCGCAGCAGCGCGAATACGAGCGCATCGTCGCGGGCGTGCAGGCCGGCGCGAAGCTCGGCCTGAAGGTCAACGCGGGTCACGGCCTGCATTACACGAACGTGCAGCAGATCGCCGCGATCGACGGCATCGTCGAACTGAACATCGGCCACGCGATCGTCGCGCACGCGATCTTCGCGGGCTGGGACAACGCGGTGCGCGAGATGAAGGCGATCATGGTCGCCGCACGCGTCGCCGCGCTGCATGGCGGCGCGCGCTGAAGATGAAATGCCAACGCGCCGCGCGCGCCGATCGCAACCCGGCCCCGCCGGGGCGCTCCGGCGCGTACTGACATGGCGATCTACGGTATCGGTACCGACATCGCCCAGGTGAGCCGCGTCGCGGCCGTGCTTGAACGCACGGGCGGCCGGTTTGCCGAGAAGGTGCTGGGTCCGGACGAACTGCGCGTGTTCCATGCGCGCCGCGCACGTTCCGAGGCACGCGGCATCGCGTTTCTCGCGACGCGCTTTTCCGCGAAGGAAGCGTTCTCGAAGGCGATCGGGCTCGGCATGCACTGGCCGATGACGTGGCGTGCATTGCAGACCCTCAACCACCCGAGCGGCGAGCCGTACGTGGTCGCGTCGGGCGAGCTGGCCGACTGGCTTGCGGCGCGCGGCATCACGGCGCGCGTGACGGTCAGCGACGAACGCGACTATGCGGTGTCGTTCGTGATCGCCGAGACGGACGCCGCGCCTGCACCTGTTTCCCGAACCTCCTCCTGACGGAATTCCCGATTCGATGAAAACGACTCCCGGCCCGGTCATGCTCGACGTCGTCGGCACGACCCTGTCGCGCGACGATGCGCGGCGCCTCGCGCATCCGAACACCGGCGGCGTGATCCTGTTCGCGCGGCACTTCCAGAATCGCGCGCAGCTGACCGCGCTGACCGACTCGATCCGCGCGGTGCGCGAAGACATCCTGATCGCCGTCGATCACGAAGGCGGGCGCGTGCAGCGGTTCCGCACCGACGGCTTCACGGTGCTGCCCGCGATGCGCCGCCTCGGCGAGCTGTGGGATCGCGACGTGCTGCTCGCGACGAAGGTCGCGACCGCCGTCGGCTACGTCCTGGCTGCCGAACTGCGCGCGTGCGGGATCGACATGAGCTTCACGCCCGTGCTCGATCTCGATTACGGGCACTCGAAAGTGATCGGCGATCGCGCATTCCATCGCGACCCGCGCGTCGTCACGCTGCTCGCGAAGAGCCTGAACCACGGGCTGTCGCTTGCCGGCATGGCGAACTGCGGCAAGCATTTTCCCGGGCACGGCTTCGCGGAGGCCGATTCGCACGTCGCGCTGCCGACCGACGATCGCGCGCTCGACGCGATCCTCAAGCAGGACGTCGCGCCGTACGACTGGCTCGGCTTGTCGCTGTCCGCGGTGATTCCCGCGCACGTGATCTACACGCAGGTCGACAAGCGGCCGGCCGGTTTCTCGCGCCTGTGGCTGCAGGACATCCTGCGCGGCCGGCTCGGCTTCACGGGCGCGATCTTCAGCGACGACCTGTCGATGGAGGCTGCCCGCGAAGGCGGCACGCTCACGCAGGCGGCCGAAGCGGCGCTCGCCGCCGGTTGCGACATGGTGCTCGTCTGCAACCAGCCGGATGCGGCCGAGGTCGTGCTGAACGAGCTGAAGGCGCAGGCATCGGCCGAGTCGGTGCGACGCCTCAAGCGGATGCGCGCGCGCGGCAAGGCGCTCAAGTGGGACAAGCTGATCGTGCAGCCCGAGTATCTGCAGGCGCAGGCGCTGTTGAGCAGCGCACTGGCATAAACGGGGAAGGGGTCGGCGCGCTACCGCGCCATTCCGGTCGCTGAAACAAGAAGCCGCGCAACAGCGCGGCTTTTTACATGGGGTGCGGCACGCGTGAACCGGACTGCGGCGGAAATCAGGCATACCGCCGCGGTGACCTTATGACGCAACTAACGGTCAAATCCTGCCATCGCCTGCATGCATCACCGGCCGCTCAGTTCACCTTCATCCGCTGCAGCTTGTTGTACAGCGTCTTCGGGCTGATGCCGAGCAGCGTCGCCGCGCGGTGACGCGTGCCGCCGACCGCGTCGAGCGTCGCGCGGATCAGCAGATCCTCGACGTCGGCCAGCGGCGTGCCGACCTTGATCTGCACGCTGCTGCCGTTCAGCGCGGCGCCGGCGGAGAAGCTGGTCTCGCCTGCGCGCAGCGTCTCGATGAAATCGCCCGATGCGTCGTATGCGAAGCGCACGCGCTCCTGCAACTCGCGCACGTTGCCGGGCCATTCGTACGACACGCATTCGCGTACGAAGCCCGGCGCCGCGCGCTTGTCGGTCGTGCTGCGGCCGGTTGCGCGCGCTTCGCGGTTCAGTTCGTCGATCAGCGCGTCCGCGATCGCGAGCGCGTCGCCGTCGCGCTCGCGCAGCGGCGGCATCGTGATCGATGCCGCGTCGAGGCGCAGCCACAGATCCTCGCGCAGCGTGCCGTTCGCGACCGCTTCGCGCGCCGGGCGGCGCGTGGTCGCGATCAGCCGGAAATCGCTCGTGATCGCGCTCGTGCCGCCGATCCGCATGAAGTTCTGCGAATCGAGCGCTTGCAGCAGCGCTTCCTGCAGCACGAGCGGCAGCGCGGTGATCTCGTCGAGGAACAGCGTGCCGCCGCCCGCCTGTTCGAACAGGCCCGATTCGCGGCGCTCGGCGCCGTCGAACGCGCCGCGCTCATGGCCGAACAGCACGCTGTCGAGCGACGCGCCGTGCCGGCCTGCCTGCGTGATCGTCCGGCAGTCGAACGACACGAACGGCCCTTTGCGGCGCCGGCTCAGTTCGTGCAGCGTGCGTGCGGCCAGCTTCTTGCCGGTGCCGGCTTCGCCCGCGAACAGCACGGCCGTTTCGGTGCGCGCGTTGTGCTCGATCATGTCGTACACGTGCTGCATCGCGTCGCTGCGGCCGACCAGTGCGCCGAAGCGGCCGAGATGGCGCAGCGATGCGCGCAGCGACTGCACTTCGTCGATCAGTTCGTACGGGCGGGGAATTCGCGCGAGCAGGCTGCGCAGGCGCGGAATGTTGATCGGCTTCAGCAGGTAGTCCCAAATACCGTGACGCAGGCCCTCGATTGCGCTTTCGACCGTCGCGTTGCCCGTCAGCACGATGACGGGCAGCGAGCCGTTCGGCTGCTGCTGCGGCAGGTGCTGGAGCAGGTCGAACCCGCTGCCGTCCGGCAGGTTCAGGTCGACGAGGACGACATCGGGAATCGAGCGGCCGAGCGCCGTGCGCGCTTCGGCGAGCGACGTGGCCGTGTCGACCGAGAAGCCGTCTGCGGCGAGCAGCGCGGTGAGGCCGGAGAGACTGTTGGGATCGTCTTCGACAATCAGGGCGTGTGGCATGGTGGACGCGAGTCGAGTCAAGAGAGGCGGGCTGTCGACCATCGGAGCCGCAGCCGCATGTCAGATTAAAAACTGATTTTATGCCCCGCTGAACGTGTAACGCGCATTATTTCTCCAGCGCTATAAAACAGTTACCGATGATACAAATTGAATATCTTTACCGGTGGATTTTGTGCTTGATATGGCACTGGTTTGCGATCGCTGTTGGCGACAGGCAAACAAAAAGCGCCCCGAAGGGCGCTTTGTTCGATGCGTGTAACGCTGGCGATTACGCGCGGCTGCGGTATTCGTTCGTGCGCGTATCGATTTCGATCTTGTCGCCGGTGTTGCAGAAGAGCGGAACCTGCAGTTCGAAGCCCGTTGCGAGCTTCGCGTTCTTCAGCACCTTGCCCGACGACGTGTCGCCCTTG
The DNA here is from genome assembly GCF_025685725.1 of Burkholderia sp. BKH01. Lineage (NCBI taxonomy): Bacteria > Pseudomonadati > Pseudomonadota > Betaproteobacteria > Burkholderiales > Burkholderiaceae > Burkholderia > Burkholderia sp. BKH01. The sequence goes on from NZ_JAOTQT010000038.1 coordinate 41,305, forward strand.
ACGGCCGGCTCGGTGTAGGTGATCTCGCGAACGAGGATCGTCGGCAGTTCGACCGAGATCGCCTTCTCGTTGTAGAACACGACTTCGCACGCCATGCCGTCTTCGAGGTAGTTCAGCGCTTCGCCCATCATTTCGGCTTCGACTTCGAACTGGTTGTAGTCGGCGTCCATGAACACGTACATCGGATCAGCGAAGTACGAGTACGTCACTTCCTTGCGGTCGAGCACGACGACGTCGAACTTGTCGTCGGCCTTGTAGACCGATTCCTGGCCTGCGTTGGACAGCAGGTTCTTCATCTTCATCTTGACGACGGCGGCGTTACGGCCCGACTTGTTGTATTCCGTCTTCGCGATGACCCAAGCGTCGCTGCCGATCTGCACGACGTTGCCTACGCGGAGTTCTTGTGCGGTCTTCATAAAAACTGTCCTGATCAAATCAAATAAATAGGTGCCTGAGCGTTGCGCGAGGGCTGACGGCGCAAGCGGTGCGTTCCGGTGGACGCCACAAGCATGCGCTTGCGTGGTCAGCCGTCGGATAACCGCTTATTTTAACTGAGATTTTGCGTATTCCGCCAGCTTTCCGGCGAGATCGCCGACGGCCGCGAGCGTGTCGGCCCAGCGGGCCGCGTTGGCGTCCAGGGCGGCACGGTGCTGGCGGAAATCGGCCCAGTCGGGCGTGCCGGCGCCGTTCCACGCATGCCAGAAGCGCTCGAGCGCCGCGCGCGGCGCGTCGGCGAGGCCGGTCGACAGGTGCGCGAGCGCGGCGTCGAGCTTCGGCAGGTGCGCATCGTCGGCCTGCGGGTAGATATGCCACACGAACGGCTTGCGTGCCCATTGCGCACGGACGAACGAATCCTCGCCGCGGACGAAATTGATGTCGGCCGCCCACAGCAGCGGGTCGTAGTCGGCCTGCGGAACGAACGCGAGCCCGTGAGCGACCAGGTTGCCGCTGCTCGCATGAGCGCCCGCGCCGAACGACTCGACCCCGAAGAAGCGCGCCACGGCGGGCGACACGCGGCCGGCCGGCACGAGCGCGACGACCGGCGACGGGCCGTCGCGCCACTGCGCGAGCAGCGCGTCGACGGCCGGATTCTCGTACGCGAACAGGCTGACGACCGTCGTGCCGGGCGCCGGCGGCGCGCCGCCGGTCGCACGCTGCCACCACGCGGCGCGCGCGGCCGCGTCGGTTTCGAACGCGGTGCGGCGCGCATCGAGGTCGTGTTCCTTCAGGACGCCGCCGGTACCGGCCGACAGGCCCGGGAAGAAGAACGTCTTCAGCAGCGGGTAGCGCGGATGCGGCGATGGCCGCAGATGGAAATCGGCGACCCAGTCCTCGGCGCTCAGGTATTCGAGGTTGATCCACACTGGGCAACGCGTGCGGCGCGCCATCGCGGCGAGATACGCGCCGGGCAGCTCGCACGCGAATGCCTCGATCACGACGTCGGCGATCTCCAGCGCGTCGCCGGCTTCCGCGTGCCAGTGCTCGATCACGATGCCGTCGACCGTCTGCCGTCCCGCATCGGGATCGACCCCCGGCAGCAGGCGCGCGAACGTGCGCAGGTCGTCCACGAACAAGCGAACCTGCCAGCCGTGCTCGTGTGCGAGCTGGCGCGCGACGCGCCAGCACACGCCGATGTCGCCGAAATTGTCGATTACCGTGCAGAAGAGATCGCAGGCGATCGGTTCGCCCGGCGCGAGCGGCGCGGCGGATTGGGGGACAGCGGTGGTGCGTGGCATCGAAGCGGGCCGATGAATGCTCTAAACTGGCGATTCTAATAGACCCGTTCCGCGTTACAAGGCGCCCGGATCACGCATGACATCCCCAGAAGCCTCCGATACTCCGTTCGAACCGAAGAAGATCCTTGCGCAGTTGCCGCACATGCCGGGCGTCTATCGCTATTACGACACGGCGGGCGCCGTCCTCTACGTCGGCAAGGCGCGCGACCTGAAGAAGCGCGTGTCGAGCTATTTCACGAAGACGCAGCTGTCGCCGCGCATCGCGATGATGGTCACGCGCATCGCGCGCATCGAGACGACCGTCACCCGCTCGGAAGCCGAGGCGCTGCTGCTCGAGAACAACCTGATCAAGGCGCTCGCGCCGCGCTACAACATCCTGTTTCGCGACGACAAGTCGTATCCGTACCTGAAGCTCACCGCGCACCGTTTTCCGCGGATGGCCTACTACCGTGGCTCGGTCGACAAGCAGAACCAGTATTTCGGGCCGTTCCCGAGTGCGTGGGCCGTGCGCGAGAGCATCCAGATCCTGCAGCGCGTGTTCCAGTTGCGGACTTGCGAGGATTCGGTCTTCAACAACCGCACGCGGCCGTGCCTGCTGCACCAGATCGGGCGCTGCACGGCGCCGTGCGTCGGCGCGATTTCCGACGAGGATTACGCGGTCGACGTGTCGAACGCCGCGCGTTTCCTGCTCGGCCGGCAGTCCGAAGTGATGAAGGAGCTCGAGCAGAAGATGCACGCGTTTGCGGCCGAGCTGAAATTCGAGCAGGCGGCGGCCGTGCGCAACCAGATGAGCTCGCTCGCGACGGTGCTGCACCAGCAGGCGATCGAGGTCGGCGGCGACAGCGACGTCGACATCCTGGCGGTCGTCGCGCGGGGCGGGCGCGTGTGCGTGAACCTCGCGATGGTGCGCGGCGGCCGCCATCTTGGCGACAAGGCGTATTTCCCGGCGCACGTCGAAAGCGCGCTGACGCTCGCCGAGGGCGGTCTCGGCGACGAGGCCGAGGTGGCGGAAATTGCCGACGCGACTGACGGTGTGCTGCCCGACCGGCCGGCGGAAGAGGGCGGCGGCGCGCGTGGCGACGCGGTGGCGTCGGTCGAGGCCGAGGTGCTCGACGCATTCATCGCGCAGCACTATCTCGGCAACCGCGTGCCGCCGGTGCTCGTCGTGAGTCATGCGCCCGCGAGCCGCGACTTGCTCGAACTGCTGTCCGAGCAGGCCGGCCACAAGGTGTCGCTGGTGCGGCAGCCGCAGGGGCAGCGGCGCGCGTGGCTGTCGATGGCCGAGCAGAACGCGCAGATCGCGCTCGCACGGCTGCTGTCCGAGCAGGGCTCGCAGCAGGCACGTACGCGTGCGCTCGCGGAGACGCTCAGCTACGAATGCGACGATCTCTCGACTCTGCGGATCGAATGCTTCGACATCAGCCATACGATGGGCGAGGCGACGCAGGCGTCGTGCGTCGTCTATCACCATCACAAGATGCAGTCGGGCGAGTACCGTCGCTACAACATCACGGGCATCACGCCGGGCGACGATTACGCGGCGATGCGGCAGGTGCTCACGCGCCGCTACGAGAAGATGGTCGAGCAGGCCGCGCAGGCGGCCGCCGCGGACGATGCGGCGGGCATCGACGGCGAGTCGACGCGCCAGGCCGAGGCGTCGAGCCTGCTGCCGAACATTGTGCTGATCGACGGCGGCAAGGGTCAGGTCGAAATCGCGCGCCAGGTGTTCACCGAGCTTGGCCTCGACACGTCGATGCTGGTCGGCGTCGCGAAAGGCGAGGGGCGCAAGGTCGGCCTCGAGACGCTCGTGTTCGCGGACGGCCGCACGCCGCTCGAACTCGGCAAGGAGAGCGCAGCGCTGATGCTCGTCGCGCAGATTCGCGACGAGGCGCACCGCTTCGCGATCACGGGCATGCGCGCGAAGCGGGCGAAGGCGCGCCAGACATCGCGGCTCGAGGAGCTCGAGGGCGTCGGCGCGAAGCGCCGGCAGCGGCTGCTCGCGCGCTTCGGCGGGTTGCGCGGCGTCGTTGCCGCGAGCGTCGAGGAACTCGCGAGCGTCGAGGGCATCTCGCACGCGCTTGCCGAGCAGATCTACAAGCAGCTTCACTGACACGCCCGTGCGTCCGGCTGCCTTGCCCCCGCGTTTTCGCGTTCTTGTGGCAGGCCGGTCGACACGGCACAATTGCGAATCCTTTACTGTCCCGGATGCCATGCCGTTCAATTTCCCGATTTTCCTGACGTGGGTGCGGATCGTGCTGATTCCGCTCGTCGTCGGCGTGTTCTATCTGCCGGACACGGTGATGGGCGGCGCGCACCGCAATCTCGCGGCGGCGGCGATCTTCATCCTCGCCGCGCTGACCGACTGGTTCGACGGGTTTCTCGCACGCAAGTGGAACCAGACGTCGTCGTTCGGCGCGTTTCTCGATCCGGTGGCGGACAAGCTGATGGTGACGGCCGCGCTGCTGATCCTCGTGCAGATTTCGCGCGTCGACGCGGCAATCGCGCTCGTGATCGTCGGCCGCGAGATCGCGATCTCGGCGCTGCGCGAGTGGATGGCGCAGATCGGCGCGTCGAAGAGCGTCGCGGTGAACCAGCTCGGCAAGTTCAAGACCGCGTGCCAGATGGTCGCGATCCCGATGCTGCTGTTCTACGGGCCGCTGCCGCTCGGCGTCGCGACGATCGACACTCGCGTGTGGGGCGAGTGGCTGATGTATCTCGCGGCGGTGCTGACGATCTGGTCGATGCTGTACTACATGAAGCTCGCGTGGCCGCAGATTCGCGAGCGCGGCGGCGCGTGACCTGTGCCACGTACTCGTCGGCGCAGGTTTTTGGAAAAAGGGCAGGAAAAGCCCTTGACACACGAATGTGCCTTCGACATAATCTCGCTTCTCCGCTGCACGGCGAAGTAAGTGCGACGGGGAAGCAGTAGCGCAGCAATACGCGGGAGTAGCTCAGTTGGTAGAGCGCAACCTTGCCAAGGTTGAGGTCGCGAGTTCGAGACTCGTCTCCCGCTCCAGATTTTTCTGGCAGCGTGTTGGTCGGCAAAGCGCTGCAGATGCAGGACAAATGCGGGAGTAGCTCAGTTGGTAGAGCGCAACCTTGCCAAGGTTGAGGTCGCGAGTT
>NZ_JAOTQT010000039.1:0-45478 GCF_025685725.1 Burkholderia sp. BKH01
GCCGACACCGCATGCGCGGCGCTCGGCAGCGGGCTCGCCGCGGCCGGCGACGCGCTGCTGACGACGGGCAGCGGCGGCCAGATCGTCGTGCTCGCGGACGCGCTGCCGCCCGCGCGGCGCGGGCTGCATCGCTATCGCGCGGCGGCCGGCGGCGGCTATTACACGATGGCCGCGATGCAGAACGTCGGGCTCGCGCTCGAAGCCGTGCGTGGCTGGCTCGGCTATTCGGAATGGGCTCACGCGTATGACGACGCGTTCGCGCAACCGGCGTCGGAACGGCTGTGCTTTCTGCCCTACCTGACCGGCGAACGTTCGCCGTGGATGAATCCCGACGCGCGCGGCGGCTGGCTCGGCCTCGGGCTCGGCGACACGCGCGGCGCGATGATGCGTGCCGCGTTCGAAGGCGTCGCGTTCGCGTTGCGCGCGGGGCTCGATGCGATCCGCGATGCGGATCGTCGCGACCCGGTGACGACGCTGCGTCTCGCGGGCGGCGGCTCGGTCGATCCGCGCTGGCGCCAGTTGCTCGCCGACGCGCTCGGCGCGTCGCTGCACGCGATCGATTGCCCGAACGCCGCGACGCGCGGTGCCGCGCTGCTCGCGGGCGTCGCGATCGGACACTGGCGCGAAGATGCGTTGCGCGCGCTGGCGCCGGCCGCGTCGCCGGTCGCCGCGCCGCGCGACGACCGCCTGCTGGTCGCGCGCCACGCACGCTTCGTCGATCTGTATGCGCGCACGGATGCGTGGTTCACGACGGGCGTTTAAACTCGGACACTTGTTCTTTTGCGTCAGCGATGACGCATCGTGGCAAGCCGGCGACCGATTCCCGCACGCGGTGCGCGGCGGGACCGGCCATCATGGCGAGCACGAGATGCTTTTGCCGTGTCGCGCGCGATGTCGCGCGGCATGGGGTCGACCGCTTTGAACGGGGCCCGGTGCGAAGCATGGGACCGGATGCAAGGCATGGGGCCGGAGTCAGTGCTGAAGCACCGACTCCGGCCGACACGAGTGTTGAAGCACTAACCCCGGACGACACAGGCGCCGCAGCGCCACCCCGGGGCGACCTAATTGACAGACAGGAGTGACACGATGAAAACGAAAGCCGCGATTGCATGGAAGGCGGGTGCGCCGCTGACGATCGAGGAAGTCGATCTCGAAGGGCCGCGCGCAGGCGAAGTGCTGATCGAAGTGAAGGCGACGGGCATCTGCCACACCGACTACTACACGCTGTCGGGTGCCGATCCGGAAGGGATCTTCCCGGCGATCCTCGGCCATGAAGGCGCGGGCGTGGTGGTCGACGTCGGCCCCGGCGTCGGCACCGTGAGGAAGGGCGACCACGTGATTCCGCTCTACACGCCGGAATGCCGCGAATGCAAGTTCTGCCTGTCGCGCAAGACCAACCTGTGCCAGAAGATCCGCGCGACGCAGGGCAAGGGCCTGATGCCCGACGCGACGTCGCGCTTCTCGCTCGACGGCAAGCCGCTGTTCCACTACATGGGCACGTCGACGTTCTCGAACTACATCGTCGTGCCGGAGATCGCGGTCGCGAAGGTGCGCGAGGACGCGCCGTTCGACAAGATCTGCTACATCGGCTGCGGCGTGACGACGGGCGTCGGCGCGGTCGTCTACTCGGCGAAGGTCGAGGCCGGTGCGAACGTCGTCGTGTTCGGCCTCGGCGGGATCGGCCTGAACGTGATCCAGGGCGCGAAGATGGTCGGCGCGGACAAGATCATCGGCGTCGACATCAACCCGAAGCGCGTCGAGCTCGCGAAGAAGTTCGGGATGACGCACTTCATCAACCCGAACGAAGTCGAGAACGTGGTCGACCACATCGTGCAACTGACCGACGGCGGCGCCGACTACTCGTTCGAATGCGTCGGCAACGTGAAGCTGATGCGCCAGGCGCTCGAGTGCACGCACAAGGGCTGGGGCCAGTCGTTCATCATCGGCGTGGCTGCGGCCGGCGAGGAAATCAGCACGCGTCCGTTCCAGCTGGTGACGGGCCGCGAGTGGAAGGGCTCGGCGTTCGGCGGTGCGCGCGGCCGCACCGACGTGCCGAAGATCGTCGACTGGTACATGGAAGGCAAGATCAACATCGACGACCTGATCACGCACACGCTGCCGCTCGAGCGGATCAACGAAGGCTTCGACCTGATGAAGGCCGGCGAGTCGATCCGCTCGGTCGTGCTGTACTGACCGGGAGCGCATCGTCATGCTCGAACTCGTTTCCTCGCATGCGTGCCACGGCGGCGAGCAGCGTTTTTATCGCCACGATTCGACGGCGATCGGCCTGCCGATGAAGTTCTCGGTGTACCTGCCGCCGCAGGCCGCGCATGGCCGCGTGCCGGCGCTGTTCTATCTCGCGGGCCTCACCTGCACCGACGAGACGTTCGCGATCAAGGCCGGCGCGCAGCAATACGCGGCGCAGCACGGCGTCGCGCTCGTGATGCCCGACACGAGCCCGCGCGGCGCGGGCGTGCCGGGCGAGACCGATGCGTGGGACTTCGGCGTCGGCGCGGGCTTCTACGTCGATGCGACCGAAGCGCCGTGGTCCGTGCATTACCGGATGGAGTCGTACGTGACGGGCGAGCTGCGCGAGCTCGTCGCGGCCGAGCTGCCGATCGACGGCGCGCGGCTCGGGATCTTCGGGCACTCGATGGGCGGGCACGGCGCGCTGACGCTCGCGCTGCGTCATCCCGGCCTGTACCGGTCGGTGTCGGCGTTCGCGCCGATCGCCGCGCCGACGCGCTGCCCGTGGGGCGAGAAGGCATTCTCGGGGTATCTCGGCGACGATCGCGACGCGTGGAACGCGCACGATGCGAGCGAACTCGTCGCGCGTGCGGATGCGCCGAAGTTCGCGGACGGCATTCTGATCGACCAGGGTCTTGCCGATCAATTCCTCGCGAACCAGCTGAACCCCGACGTGTTCGAAGCCGCCTGCGCGAAGGCCGGCCAGCCGCTGACGCTGCGCCGCCATCCGGGCTATGACCACGGGTACTACTTCATCTCGACGTTCATCGCGGATCACATTGCGCATCACGCGCGTGTGCTCGCACGATGAGCGGGAAGGGAAACCGATAACGCACGCATCGCCGCCCGCAATTGCGGGCGCATAAAAAACGCCGGCGCTGCCCTCGGGCACGCCGGCGTTTTGATTTGCATCGAGCGGCGATCAGTGGCGCCGCAACAGGCTCGCGCCGTACACGAGCGCCGACAGCGCGGTGATCCAGAAGCTCGTCGGCCAGTCGGTGTGATATGCGAGCGTGATGCCGGCCCACGCCTCGAACAGCGCGAACAGCGCGGCGAGCAGCACGCCCGTCGACAGCCGCGTCGACACGTTCTGCGCGGCCGCGGCCGGCCCGACCAGCAGCGTGAACACGAGCAGCACGCCGACGATCTGCGTCGCGGCGGCCACCGCGAGCGCGCATACCGCGAGGAACAGCATCGACACCGTGCGCAGCGACACGCCCTTGGCCTCGGCCAGTTCGGGCTGGAGCGACGCGAACAGCAGCGGCCGCGCGATCAGCGCGAGCGCGATCAGGCTCACTGCGCCGATGCCGGCCAGCACCGCGAGCGTGTCGTGGCTGACCGCGAGCACGTTGCCGAACAGCAGCGCGGTCACCTGCGTCGCGAACGACGTATAGAAATGCAGGAACAGCAGGCCGAAGCCGAGCGCGCCAGACAGGATCACGCCGATCGCGACGTCGCGGCCCGCGAGCCGTTCGCCGAGCGCGCCCATCCCGATCCCGGCCGCGAGCGTGAAGCCGACCATCCCCCAGATCGGCGAGATGCCGAGCAGCACCGCGCCCGTCGCGCCGGTGAAGCCGACGTGCGACAGCGCATGGCCGGCGAAGGTCTGCCCGCGCAGCACCAGGAAGTAGCCGACGATGCCCGCGAGCACCGCGACGATGCCCGACGCCGCGAAGGCATTGATCATGAAGTCGTATTCAAACATCGTGCGAATGCCCGGGATGAGCGTGTCCGTGGTGGTGATGGCCGTGGCCGCCGCCGCCGTGCGAGTGGCCGTCGTCGTCCTCGTGTTCGTGGTCGTGCTTCTCGATCTCGACGTCGCCCGACATCACGAAGATCTTGCCGTTCACGCGCATCACGTCGATCGGCGATCCGTAGAGCCGTGACAGCACGGGCCTCGTGATCACCTCGTCGACGGTGCCGAGCGCTGCGACGCCGTTGCCGAGATACAGCACGCGGTCGAGCGCGTTCAGCAGCGGATTCAGTTCGTGCGCGGAAAACAGCACGGTGATGCCGAGCTCGCGCTGCACGTTGCGCACGAGTTCGACCACGCCGCGCTGGTGGTTCGGGTCGAGGCTGATCAGCGGTTCGTCGAGCAGCAGCAGCTTCGGGCTGCCGAGCAGGCACTGCGCGAGCAGCAGGCGCTGCCGCTCGCCGCCCGACAGTTCCGACAGCGGCCGGCGCGCGAGCGTCGGGCCGCCGACGAGGTCGAGCACGCGGTCGACGTCGCGGCGCGTCGCCGCGTTCGTGTGCGGCAGCCCCCAGCGGTGGCCGTCGGCGGCCATCGCGACGAAGTCGTAGCCGCGCATCCGGCGGTTCGCGAGGCCGCTCCTGATCTGCGGCATGTAGCCGATCGACGCGTTGCCGCGCACGACCGGCACGCCGCCGACCGACAGCGTGCCGGCCGAGACGGGCACGAGGCCGAGCACGGCGCGCATCAGCGTCGTCTTGCCCGCGCCGTTCGGCCCGAGCACGCCGACGAATTCGCCGGGTTCGATCGAGAAGCTGACGTCGCGCAGGATCGTGCGTCCGCCCAGTTCGAGCGTGACGCGATCGACTGCGAGTGCGTGGGGAGTGGCGGTCATGTCGTTGCAGTCGCTTATTTCTTGCCGGCCGACAGCGCGCTGGAGAGCGCATCGAGCTGGCCGGCCATCCATTGCTGGAAGGTCTTGCCGGCAGGCTGCGTCTCGGTGACGCTGACGGCCGGCACGCCGCCGTCGCGCGCGATCTTCAGCATGCGCTTGGTCATCGGCGCTTCGGCCTGGCTGTTGTAGATCAGCACGCGCACCTGCTTCTTGCGCAGGTCGTTCTCGAACGCGGCGACGTCCTGCGCGCTCGCCTCGGTGTCGTTCATCGTCGCGAGCTGGAAGCGCTGGTTGCGCATGTCGAGCCCGATCGCGTCGGACATATAGCCGAACACGGGTTCGGTGGCCGTCACCGGCACGCCCTTGTACTGCGCGCGCAGCGCGGCGACCTTGTCGTCGACGGGCTTCAGCGACGCGACGAACTTCTGCAGGTTCGCGTCGTAGTCGGCCTTGTTCGCGGGGTCGGCGCGGCCGAGCTCGGCCGCGATTGCGCGCGCGGCGGCCGGCATCGTCGCCGGGTCGTACCACAGGTGCGGGTTGTCGCCGGCCTTCTTGCCGACGAGATCGGCGACGACGATCGTCGCGCGCTTCGCCTGCTTCGACGCGCCGAGCAGCTTGCCCATCCACGGATCGTAGTCGGCGCCGTTGTAGATCACGACCTGCGCATGCTGGAGCGCGCGGGCGGTCTTCGGGCTCGCTTCGAACAGGTGCGGATCCTGGTCGGGGTTGCTGAGGATGCTCGTTACCGCGACGTGGCGGCCGCCGATCTGCGACGCGACATCGCCGTAGAAATTCTCGGCGGCGACGACGTTGACGGTCGCGGCCTGCGCGAATGCGGGCGCCGCGAGCGACAGCGCGGCGGCAGCGGCGGCAAGCCAGCGGACAGGCGACAGGGCGCGCCGCGGCGCGCGCTTCAAGGCAATGAACATGAAACTCCTCGTTGAAAGGGGCGGCGCATGCGCCGCGCGATGCGGCGTCAGCGTTGTACGGGCTTGCGCTTGCAGTGCCCGCACAGGCCGCTCAGCTCGACGACCTGATGGTGGACTTCGAAACCGTGCGCGGGCTCGCTCGCGGACAACTGTTTCGCGAGGTCGCCGCCGGGAATCTCGACGGTGTCGCCGCACGAATCGCAGATCAGGAACTGGCCTTCATGCGGCACGCCGATCTCGCAGCATGCGAAGAACGCGTTCTTCGATTCGATCCGGTGGATGAAGCCGTGCTCGACGAGGAAATCCAGCGCGCGATAGACGGTCGTGGGCGGCACGCGGCCGCGCTGCGGTTCGAGTTCGGCGAGCAGGTCGTACGCGCCGATCGGGCGCTGCGCGGCCAGCACGCGTTCGTAGACCTGGCGGCGCAGCGGCGTCCACGCGAGCCCGTGCTCGGCGGCGAATGCGTCGGCCCGGGACAGCCGGGCGTCAATGGGCGATGAGGTAGCCATGGCGTAAAGCAGGCAGTGAAACGGAGTACGGCGATGATATAACGTATCGTCGCGCCGTGCAGCGCGAATTCCCCATTCCGTCCACGCTCCGTCCCCTTCATCGTCGATCCGGCCGCACCGCACCGCGCGCGCCGCGCCTTGCCGGGCATGCGCCACGGGCCGTCGCCATGCGCCGTTGTGCCGCAGCGCGTCATAGAAAGCCGTCGCGTCGCCTTGACAGCGCGAATCGCGTATCCGATCATTCGATCAACAACAGAGCAATTGATCGGTCGGCGAGCGTTCGCTCACCTCGCGATCGTCGTACAGCAGAACGAACCGGAGACAGCCAGTGAGACTGGAAGACAAGGTCGCGATCCTGACGGGCGCCGCAAGCGGCATCGGCGAGGCGGTCGCGCAACGCTATCTGGACGAGGGCGCGCGCTGCGTGCTCGTCGACGTGAAGCCGGCAGGCGGCTCGCTTGCGCGGCTCATCGAAGCGAACCCCGGCCGCGCGGTGGCCGTCACCGCGGACGTCACGCGCCGCGACGACATCGAGCGGATCGTCGCCACTGCCGTCGAGCGTTTCGGCGGCGTCGACATCCTGTTCAACAACGCGGCGCTGTTCGACATGCGCCCGATCCTCGACGAATCGTGGGACGTGTTCGACCGGCTGTTCGCGGTCAACGTGAAAGGGCTGTTCTTCCTGATGCAGGCCGTCGCGCAGCGGATGGTCGAGCAGGGGCGCGGCGGCAAGATCGTCAACATGTCGTCGCAGGCCGGCCGTCGTGGCGAGGCGCTCGTTTCGCACTACTGCGCGACCAAGGCCGCGGTGATCAGCTATACGCAATCGGCCGCACTCGCGCTCGCGCCGCACCGGATCAACGTGAACGGCATCGCGCCGGGCGTCGTCGATACGCCGATGTGGGAGCAGGTCGACGCGCTGTTCGCGCGCTACGAGAACCGGCCGCTCGGCGAGAAGAAGCGGCTTGTCGGCGAAGCCGTGCCGCTCGGCCGCATGGGCGTGCCGGGCGACCTGACGGGCGCCGCGCTGTTCCTTGCGTCGGCCGACGCCGACTACATCACCGCCCAGACGCTGAACGTCGACGGCGGCAACTGGATGAGCTGACATGGCGCCGCTCGCACGCGCAACCTGCCGGCTGGCCCGCGACGACGCGGCATCGCCGCACACCGCGGCCGCCTTCGGACGAGGAGGGTACGCCTGATGGCCGAGATCGTCGTCGCCGGCGAACTGCTCGCCGAATTCGTCGCCACCGAGCGCGGCCAGGGCTTCGATACGCCGGGCCTGTTCGCCGGGCCGTTCCCGAGCGGCGCGCCCGCGATCTTTGCCGATCAGGCAGCACGGCTCGGCGCGCGCGTCGCGTATGCGGGTTGCGTCGGTCGCGACGCGTTCGGCGACGCGATCGTCGCGCGGCTCGAACGCGACGGCGTCGATGTCGCGCGCATTCGCCGCGTCGCGCGCCCGACCGGCACCGCGTTCGTCGCGTATCGCGACGACGGCTCGCGCAGTTTCGTCTTCAGTCTCTCCACTAGCGCGGCCGCGTGCGTCGACGCGTCCGACGTCGATACGGCAATGTTCGACGGCTGTCGTTATTTTCACGTGATGGGCTCGTCGCTGACGAGCGAATCGGCAATTGCCGCGGTCCAGCGCGGCGTGATCGAGGCCGCGCGCGCCGGCGCGAAGGTGTCGTTCGATCCGAACGTGCGCCCCGAGATGCTGAGCTTCCGCCCGATGCGCGCGGCGCTCGACGAGATGCTCGCCGCCTGCCACCTGTTCCTGCCGAGCGAGGCCGACCTGCCGTTCTTCTGCGGGCCGCAGCCGGCCGAGCGCGCGATCGCGGGCCTGCTCGCGACGCATCCGCTGCTCGAGCGCGTCGTGCTGAAGCGCGGCGCGGAAGGCAGCGTCGCGTTCGACCGCGCGAGCCGAGCCGAAGCGCCGGCGTTTCAGGTCGACGAAATCGACCCGACCGGCGCCGGCGACTGCTTCGGCGGCACGCTGGTCGCGAGCCTCGTCGCGGGCGTGCCGATCGATGTCGCGCTGCGCCGCGCGAACGCGGCCGGCGCGATCGCGGTCACGCGGCGCGGCCCGATGGAAGGCAACAGCAGCGCGGCCGAGATCGACCGCTTCCTGACCGAACGAGGTGTGGCATGCCCGGCCTGACGACCGTCGCGGAACGCCCGCGCACCGCGCACGCGGACGCCGTGCTGCGGATGATCTTCGACGCGAACCGCGCGGACGCGCAGCGCGGCATCTATTCGATCTGCAGCGCGCACCGGCTGGTGCTGGAGGCCGCGTGCGAAGCCGCGCGCGCGGACGGCTCGCCGCTGTTGATCGAGGCGACCTGCAACCAGGTGAACCATCTCGGTGGTTATACGGGCATGACGCCCGCCGATTTCCGCCGCGACGTCGATGCGATCGCCGCACGCTGCGGGCTCGCGCCGTCGGCGCTCGTGCTCGGCGGCGACCATCTCGGCCCGAACCCGTGGCGGCATCGTCGCGCGGCCGACGCGATGCGCGAGGCCGGCGCGATGGTCGCCGCGTATGTCGAAGCCGGTTTCGAAAAGATCCACCTCGATGCGAGCATGGCGTGCGCGGACGATCCGGCGCGGCTCGACGACCGCACGATCGCCGCACGCGCGGCCGAACTGTGCCGCGTGGCGGAAGACGCGGCGGCGCGCGCCGGTGTCGCGCCCGTCTACGTGATCGGCACCGAGGTGCCGACGCCGGGCGGCGAGGTCAGCGGCAATCCGGGCGATGCGAACGGCGCGGCGATCGCGCAGATCGCGGTCACGCGCAGCGACAGCATCGCGGCGACGCTCGACGCGCACCGCAGAGCATTCGCGGCGGCCGGGCTCGACGACGCATGGTCGCGCGTCGTCGCGATCGTCGCGCAGCCGGGTGTCGACTTCGACGACCGCCATGTGCTCGACTACGACAGCGCGAAGGCGGCCTCGCTCGGCGCGAGTATCCTGCATACACCGGGCCTCGTGTTCGAAGCCCATTCGACCGATTACCAGACCGAGGGCGCGCTCGCCGCGCTCGTGCGCGACCACTTCGCGGTGCTGAAGGTCGGCCCCGCGCTGACGTTCGCGCTGCGCGAGGCGCTGTTCGCGCTGACGTTCATCGAGGATGCGCTGACCGACGACGTCGCGCAGCGTTCGCGGTTGCGCGACGTCGTCGACGCCGCGATGCGCGCGCAGCCCGAGCACTGGGCGCCGTATTACCGCGGCGACGAAACCGAGCAGCGGCTCGCGCGCCAGTTCAGCTACAGCGACCGCATTCGCTACTACTGGCTGCAGCCGGCCGTCGCGGCCGCGGTCGAGCAACTGTTCGGCAACCTCGCGCGGCAGCCGGTGCCCGAGACGCTCGTCGCACAGTGGCTGCCGGATGTCTACGCGGCGTGCCGCGCGGGCGGGCTCGCGAAGGAGCCGCGCGCATGGGTGCGCCACCGGATACGCGACGTGATCGCGCACTATGCGCGCGCGTGCGGAATGCAGCGGCCGGCGTAACGGGCCGCGAAGGAAACGACGCAAGACCGACGACACTTCGAACAAACACAGGAGACATGCCATGCAACGAAAGATGCTCGACGCCGCCGCACGCTGCTTCGCCGGAGCCGCGCTCGCGACGGCCGCCTGCGCCGCGTCCGCCGGCACGCTGACGATCGCGACGCTGAACAACCCCGACATGATCGAGCTGAAGAAGCTGTCGCCGGCGTTCGAGAAGGCGAACCCCGACATCAAGCTGAACTGGGTGATCCTCGAGGAAAACGTGCTGCGCCAGCGCGCGACGACCGACATCACGACCGGCAGCGGCCAGTTCGACGTGATGGCGATCGGCACCTACGAGACGCCGCAGTGGGGCAAGCGCGGCTGGCTCGCGCCGATCACGGGCCTGCCCGCCGACTACGAACTGAACGACATCGTGAAGACCGCGCGCGACAGCCTGTCGTACAACGGCCAGCTCTATGCGCTGCCGTTCTACGTCGAAAGCTCGATGACGTTCTACCGCAAGGACCTGTTCGCGGCGAAGGGGCTGAAGATGCCCGACCAGCCGACCTACGACCAGATCGCCGAGTTCGCGGACAAGCTCACCGACAAGTCGAAGGGCACCTACGGGATCTGCCTGCGCGGCAAGGCCGGCTGGGGCGAGAACATGGCGTTCGTGTCGACGGTCGTGAACACGTTCGGCGGGCGCTGGTTCGACGAGAACTGGAACGCGCAGCTCACGTCGCCCGAATGGAAGAAGGCGATCACGTTCTACGTGAACCTGCTGAAGAAGGACGGCCCGCCGGGAGCGAGCTCGAACGGCTTCAACGAGAACCTGACCCTGACTGCGTCTGGCAAGTGCGCGATGTGGATCGACGCGACGGTCGCGGCCGGGATGCTCTATAACAAACAGCAGTCGCAGGTCGCCGACAAGATCGGCTTCGCGGCCGCGCCGGTCGCCGCCACGCCGAAGGGCTCGCACTGGCTGTGGGCGTGGGCGCTGGCCGTGCCGAAGACGTCGAAGCAGCAGGACGCCGCGCGCAAGTTCATCGCGTGGGCGACGTCGAAGCAGTACATCGAGATGGTCGGCAAGGACGAAGGCTGGGCGTCGGTGCCGCCGGGCACGCGCGCGTCGACCTATCAGCGCCCCGAGTACAAGGCTGCCGCGCCGTTCTCGGACTTCGTGCTGAAGGCGATCGAGACGGCCGACCCGAACGACCCGTCGCTGAAGAAGGTGCCGTACACGGGCGTGCAGTACGTCGGGATTCCTGAATTCCAGTCGTTCGGCACGGTGGTCGGGCAGTCGATCGCGGGTGCGGTCGCGGGCCAGATGACGGTCGACCAGGCGCTTGCCGCCGGGCAGGCCGCCGCCGACCGCGCGGTACGGCAGGCCGGCTACAAGAAGTAACGCGCAAGCAGTCGCGCGGCCCGCGCCGTGTGCCGTCGCGCACGGTGCGGGTCGGCGAAGCTGACAGGCGGGCAGGCCGTTCGCGCCCGCGCATCAACCGGAGGGACCCCGATCATGCGTCACCTGCGTCTTCCCCTGAGCCACGCTTCGTCGGTCGGCGACGCGTCGTCGCCGCCGGGCGCGCCGCGCCGCGCGCGCGGCGGCGCGAGCTGGCTCGTCTCGCCGTCCGTCGCGGTGCTGCTGCTGTGGATGTCGATTCCGCTCGCGATGACGATCTGGTATTCGTTCTCGCGCTACAACCTGCTGAACCCGGACGTGAAGGGTTTCGCGGGGCTCGACAACTACCGCTTCCTCGCGACCGATCCGTCGTTCCTGCCCGCGATCTGGCACACGCTCGTGCTGATCGGCGCGGTGCTCGCGATCACGGTGATCGGCGGCGTGCTGATGGCCGTGCTGTTCGACCGCAAGTTCTACGGGCAGGGCATCGCGCGGCTGCTCGCGATCGCGCCGTTCTTCGTGATGCCGACGGTATCCGCGCTGATCTGGAAGAACATGATCCTGCACCCGGTGTACGGGCTCGTCGCGAACGCGATGCGCGCGCTCGGGATGACGCCGATCGACTGGTTCGCCGATTACCCGCTTACCGCCGTGATCATCATCGTCGCGTGGCAATGGCTGCCGTTCGCGTTCCTGATCCTGTTCACCGCGATCCAGTCGCTCGACCAGGAACAGAAGGAAGCCGCGCGCATCGACGGCGCGGGCCCGATCGCGATGTTCTTCTACATCACGCTGCCGCACCTGAAGCGCGCGATCGCCGTGGTCGTGATGATGGAGACGATTTTCCTGCTGTCTATCTTCGCGGAGATCTATACGACGACCGGCGGCGGCCCCGGCGACGCGACGACCAACCTGTCGTACCTGATCTACGCGCTCGGCCTGCAGCAGTTCGACGTCGGCCTCGCGTCCGCCGGCGGCATCATCGCCGTCGTGGTCGCGAACGTCGTGTCGTTTTTCCTCGTGCGGATGCTCGCGCGCAACCTGAAGGGAGAGTACGAGAAATGAGCGACCTGACCTTCGAAGGCCGGCGCGTGCCGGCCGCGTTCGACCTCGTGCGGCGCGCGCTGCCCGGCGCGCTCGCGTGGCTGATTGCGCTGCTGCTGTTCTTCCCGATCTTCTGGATGGCGATCACCGCGTTCAAGACCGAGCAGCAGGCATACGCATCGACGCTGTTCTTCATGCCGACGCTCGACAGCTTCCGCGAGGTGTTCGCGCGCAGCAACTACTTCTCGTTCGCGTGGAATTCGGTGCTGATCTCGGCTGGCGTCACGGTGATCTCGCTGCTGTTCGCGGTGCCGGCCGCCTATGCGATGGCGTTTTTCCCAAACCACCGCACGCAGAAGGTGCTGCTGTGGATGCTGTCGACGAAGATGATGCCGTCGGTCGGCGTGCTCGTGCCGATCTACCTGCTGTGGAAGAACGCGGGGCTGCTCGACACGGTGTCGGGCCTCGTGATCGTCTACACGCTGATCAACCTGCCGATCGCGGTGTGGATGACCTTCACGTACTTCAACGAGATCCCGAAGGACATCCTGGAAGCCGGGCGCATCGACGGCGCATCGACGTGGCAGGAGATCGTCTACCTGCTGATGCCGATGGCGCTGCCGGGGCTCGCATCGACCGCGCTGCTGCTCGTGATCCTGTCGTGGAACGAGGCGTTCTGGAGCATCAACCTGTCGAGCTCGAACGCGGCGCCGCTCACGGTGTTCATCGCGTCGTACTCGAGCCCCGAGGGGCTGTTCTGGGCGAAGCTGTCCGCGGCGTCGCTGCTCGCGGTCGCGCCGATCCTGATCGTCGGCTGGCTGTCGCAGAAGCAGCTCGTGCGCGGGCTCACGTTCGGAGCGGTCAAGTGAGCGCGGCCGGCCAAGGTGCGAATGTGCTGATCTGCGATTGCGACGGCGTGCTGATCGACAGCGAGGCCGTCGCCGCCGACGTGATCGTGCGCGAGCTCGACATGCGCTGGCCGGGCGTCGATGCGCGGCCGGCCGTGATGCCGCTGCTCGGGCTGCGCATCGAACGCGTGCTGGCGGGCGCTGCCGACGTCGTCGGCCGCACGCTGTCGGCCGACGACGTCGATGCGATCCGCCGCGCGGTCGAGGCGGCGGCCGTCAATGCGCCGATGGTCGACGGCATCGACGCGGCGCTCGGCGCGATTCAGTTGACGACGGCCTGTGCGAGCAACAGCTACCGTGCATACGTCGAAGCGGCGCTTGCGCGCACGGGCCTCGCGCGCTTCTTCGGCGAACGGCTGTTCTGCGCGGATTCCGTCGCGCGGCCGAAGCCGGCGCCGGACGTGTATCTCTCGGCCGCGCGCACACTCGGCGTCGCGCCCGCGCAGTGCCTCGTCGTCGAGGACAGCGTGACCGGCATCACCGCGGCGGCCGCGGCCGGCATGACCGTGCTCGGCTTCGTCGGCGGCGGGCATGCGTCGGCCGCGCAGATCGACGCGCTGCGCGGCATCGGCGCGCGTCACGTATTCGACGACATGCACGAGCTGCCCGGCTACGTCACGCGCTGGCAGGCGACGGGCGCGGTGCTGCCGAACTAGCAACGATTGCGCGCCGCATGCCTGAATGCGGCGCATCACGAACGAACGGAGACAGATCATGGCAAGCGTGCTCCTGCGCAACATCGCGAAGCGCTACGACGAAACCGAAGTGCTGCGCAACGTGAACCTCGACATCGCCGACGGCGAATTTGTCGTGTTCGTCGGCCCGAGCGGCTGCGGCAAATCCACGCTGATGCGGATGATCGCGGGCCTCGAGGATATTTCGAGCGGCGACCTGCTGATCGACGGCGCGAAGGTCAACGACGTGCCGAGCGCGAAGCGCGGCATCGCGATGGTGTTCCAGTCGTATGCGCTGTACCCGCACATGACGCTGTACGACAACATGGCGTTCGGCCTCAAGCTCGCGGGCGCGAAGAAACCCGAGATCGACCAGGCCGTGAAGCAGGCCGCGAAGATCCTGCACATCGATCACCTGCTCGACCGCAAGCCGAAGCAGCTGTCGGGCGGCCAGCGGCAGCGCGTCGCGATCGGCCGCGCGATCACGCGCAAGCCGAAGGTGTTCCTGTTCGACGAGCCGCTTTCGAACCTCGACGCCGCGCTGCGCGTGAAGATGCGGCTGGAATTCGCGCGGCTGCACGACGAGCTGAAGACGACGATGATCTACGTGACGCACGACCAGGTCGAGGCGATGACGCTCGCCGACAAGATCGTCGTGCTGTCGGGCGGCGCGGTGCAGCAGGTCGGCACGCCGAACGAGCTGTATCACGCGCCGGCGAACCAGTTCGTCGCGGGCTTCATCGGTTCGCCGAAGATGAATTTCCTGAAGGGCACGGTCGAATCGGTCGACGCGGGCGGCGTGCTCGTGCGCTTCGACAGCGGTGAGACGCAGCGCGTCGCGGTCGAAGCGGCCGGGTTGCAGCGCGGTGCGGCGGTGACCGTCGGCGTGCGGCCCGAGCACCTGCTGGTGGGCACGGCGGCCACGGGCGTCGCCGCGCGGACGATGGCCGTCGAGTCGCTCGGCGATGCCGCGTATCTGTACGCGGAGTCGGCGGTTGCGCCGGACGGGCTGATCGCGCGGATTCCGCCGCTCGACACGTATCGCACCGGCGAGGCGCTGCACGTGCACGCGCAGGCCGAGCACTGCCATCTGTTCGACGAGCACGGGCAGGCGTTCCGGCGGCTCAGCGCGCATGCGAAGGCCGCGTGACGGCCGGGATCGGTCGGAAGCGCAGGTTTGCGGCCATGAAGTCGACGAACGCGCGCAGCTTCGGCGTCGGATAGGGGCCCGACGGCCGCAGCACGTAGAACGGCGTGCAACTCGCGACGTGTTCGTCGAGCAACGCGCATAGCGTGCCGTTGTCGAGTGCGTCGCGCACGAAGAACGCGGGCAGGCACGCGATGCCGAGCCCGCGCTGCGTGAAGCACAGGCGCGCTTACGCGCTGTTGCCGACCACCGAGACGGGCACCTCGGGCGGCGTGCCCGATCGCGGCACTCGCAGCGACCAGGTTTCGAGCTTGCCGCTGCACGGAAAGCGGTAGTGCAGGCGGCGGTGCAGCGCGAGATCGGCCGGCGTGCGCGGCGTGCCTTGCCGTGCGAGGTAGTCGGGTGCCGCGGGCCGCGTGGGATTGCGGTGTGCAAGTGCGGCCTGGATTCAGGATACCTGAACGTCCGGCGTAACCCTTGCGCGACGCGTGTCGCTGCCGAGCGCGGATAGTCGGGCCCGGCATTCGGTCGTGCGCTCCGCCGCTCCTGAACCCCGCCGTGCGCACAGCCGGCGCCGCCGGCGGACGACCCCTCCCGATTTTCCCGACTGTCACCCGTCACCCGTCACCCATCACCCATCACCCGTCCGGTGTGATCGACGCTTGCGCACCGCACCGCACCGCACCGCACCGCACCGCACCGCACCGCACCGCACCGCACCGCGCGGAAACAATCACGCTCAGTAGCACGCTTCTTTTTGACAAATCCTGCCCGAAAGGACAGCTATCGCGCGGGAAGCGTTTGCTTTGTAATTTCGCCGGCGTTTGATTGGCGAATTCGCTTATATCGCGTTCCGCACACCAGGACGCGCAGCGTCCAGCCGGTCGATCGTGCCAGTGCCAGCGCCAGCGCGCGATGTCAAAAACTACGAGGAGTGCAGCGGTTGCGCGACCGCCTGCCGATGCTGGGAAAAGCACATCCTCAGCCATTCACGAGAGGGCCGAAATGTCGTGCGATTTATACGAGATCCAAGCACGCGCGGAGGAGTGCGACGCGCTTTCGATTGCCCGCGCGATCGTGCGCGAAGTGTTCAAGCTTCGCAAGCTGCATCCGACGGAGGACAGTCGACCCGGCGACATCGAAGCCGAGATGGACTGGCATGTCGAGGCGATCCTGCCCGTCGTTGCGAGCGATCGTCAGGTCAGGCTGATCCTGCCCGCGTTTCCGGGCAAGTCGCCGAACCGGATGAAGACGCTCGGTGTGTTGCCTGATCTCGCGGAGAAGCACGCGCTGAAGAACCTGGCCGCGCTGTGCATGCGTATCGGCAAGATCTACAAGCCGGGCGTGAAGTTCGTGATCTGCTCGGACGGCTACTGTTTCTCGGACGTTGTCAGCATCGGCGACGACGAAGTCGCGCAATACCTGAAGAGCCTCGAAGAGCATGCGGCCGCGCATTTCGAAGGCTGCTTCGAGTTCTTCGACCTGAAAAGCCATTTCGGCTATCTCGACGACCTCACGTCGAAACGCGAGGAGCTGCTGATCGCATACAGCGATCCGGTCGAGCGGATCCGGCGGCAATGCCAGGACGATCCGGCGATGAGCGCGATGTATCGCGGCATCACGCGCTTCCTGTACGAAGATTCGCTCGGCATCGAGCGGTTTCGGACGTGGAGCAACACGGCGATCCAGAAAATGAGCCGCTGCAACGCGTATCGCGTGATCCAGCGCAGCAATGCGTGGAGCCGGCTGATCGAGGACGCGTTTCCGAACAGCCTGCGGCTGTCCATTCATCCGCAGTTCCGCGTGTCGAAGAAGATCGGCATCCGCCTCGTCGACTGCGACGACGTGTGGCTCACGCCGTGGCATTCGGTGGCGGTGCGCGAGAACAACCGGATCGTGCTGAAGAAGCGCTCCGAGGTCGACGAGCGCAATTCGGTGCTGGTGTTCTCGGACGGCGTGCCCTGCCATTTCGTCCATCACCCGCAACTGTTCGCCGGCGCGACCGAAGCCGTTTCTTCCTGAGCGGCGCGAGGCGCATTCCACCCGATTGGGGTTCGTCGGCAGCCGCGTCGCACCGCGGGCGACGAACCCGTTCCATTTGCAATGGAGACACAACGTGAATCTTTCCGACATGCGCAACGCGAAATGGATCGATGCGCATACGCTGACGGCCGGCCAGCCGACCGAGGCGCAGTTTGCCGAGCTGGCACGGGACGGCGTGACGACGGTCATCAACCTCGCGCCGTTCGACACGCGCTACTCGATCGACGACGAGGAAGGCTGCGTGCGGCGCAACGGCTTGCAGTATCACTTCCTGCCGGTCGATTTCAAGCAGCCCGCGCTGGAGGACTTCGACCGCTTCGCCGACCTCTTCCGGCAGGTGGCCGGCGGCAGGACGCTCGTGCATTGCGCGGCAAACTACCGGGTCTCGGTGTTCGTGTCGCACTACAAGATGATGCATGACGGCTGGTCCGCCGCGCAGGCGGACGAATGGATCGCCGGCATCTGGAATGCCGCGGAGTTTCCCGTCTGGCAAACCTTCATCCAGACGCTGCGTACGAGCCTGAGCGCGCGCGGTGCGTTATGAGCGGCGCATCGGCGGTGGCCGGATTCCGGCTCGCGTTCGGACAGCTGTGCCGTGACGGAGATGTCGACCGCCTGTCTGCCGCGCAGCGCGACGCGCTCGATGCGCAGGTCGGCGCGTGCGTGACGCGCGGGCAGCCGATCCGGCTGACGTTGCCGGGTTTTCCGCTCAAGTCGCCGGACCGGCGCGGCAGGGTGCTTGGCATGCTGCCTGACCGCGGCGAACAACTTGCGCTCGGCTATCTCGACGCGTTCTGCGAGACGGTGCGCCGGTTCTACGCGCCGGGATGCGTGGTCGACCTGTTCAGCGATGGGCTGACGTTCTTCGATCTGCTGGACGTGCGCCGGGCCGACGCGAATGCGTATCACCGCGCGCTGCGTGAACTGGTCGTGTCGCGCAACATCGTCTGGCATTCGTATTCGACGGTGGATCCGTCGTTCGATCGCGATGCGGCCGATGTCGACGCCGCGCTTGCGCCGTACTGGCCTGCCGACGACGACAAGCGTTGCGATGCCCGCGGCGAACGCGTCGCCGAGCTGACGGCATTGCTCGCCGGCGAACGGCGGATCGTGCTGGCCGACGCGGACACCGCGACGCGTGCGCGGCTCTCGCGGGCCGCGCAACGGATGGCGGAGCGCGGCGTCGCGCTGGACGGCTTTCTCGACGCGAAGCTGCCTGCCGGTCTGCGGCTGACCGTCCACGCGGCGCCGCACGGGAGCAAGAAGATTCCGATCAGGTTGCATGCCGGGGGCGGCGATGGTGCGCTGCCCTGGCGCAACGTGCTACTTCAAACAAAGAATGGAGAATTTGCCATGCTGAGCAAATCGCAGGTCAACCAAACCGTCAACGCCGCGCTCGTCACGAAAGGCGGCGAACCATGGTATTTCGCGGAAGGCGACGATCCGGTCCTGAATCGCTGTGCGATCAGTGTCGTGCATCGCGACGACTTCGGCCTGCTGGTCGAGCCGAATGCTGACGAAGCAGGCCGGATCGATTGCTGCGCGTTGTCGAAGGATGCGCTCGCAACGATGCTGCGGCGTCACGGTTTCGTCGTGCTGCGTGGTTTTCGTGTCGACGACGAGGCGGCGCTCGTGAAGTTCACCGAGCAGTTCGGCAAGCTATACGTCTGGAAGTTCGGGCCGGTGCACAAGGTGAAGCCCGAAGAGGATGCGAACGGCTACGTGCATTCGTTCGAGGCGGTGCCGCTGCACTGGGACCTGAGCATGCTGCCGCTCACGCATCCGCTCGTGCAGCAGGACGAATACTTCTCCGCGAAGATGTTCGCGCTTTACTGCAAGACCGCGCCGAAGCGGGGCGAGGGCATGACGACGCTGGTCGATGCGCGTCGCATCGTCAGTCAGCTCGACGCAGGCACGTTGGCCGCGTGGGAGCGGACGAGCCTGACCTACGACACGAAGATGACCTACTTCGGCGGCGTGCCGCGGACGTTCCCGCTGATCGCGACGCACCCGGATACGGGCGAAAAGGTGCTGCGCTATCAGGAGGGCAGCGAATCGACGCTGCAGCGTTTCGAAGTGAGCATCGCGACGCCGGGCACGGTGCCCGATGACAGCGTGCAGCAGATCAATGCGCTCGCGTACGCACGCGAGTACCTGGTCGAGCACGACTGGGTGGACGGCGATATCGTGCTGGTCGACAACTACAGTGTGCTGCACGGCCGCCGTGCGATGTCGCGCGAATCGGCGGCGCGCGAGCTGTGGCGGGTGCAGGTGTATTGAGTGCGCTGTCGCGTGTCGGCCGGTCCGGCGATTGCCGGCGGACCGGCTGGCTGCATCGTCGCCGGCCCGGCGCGACGGGCCGGCACGGTGGGCATCAGAACGGAAATGCCGCGGCGCAGGCCGCGGCATTCGTTCGTCGGTGCACCATGCGCGCCCGCGTCGTGCAGCGCGCGTGCGGCTCGAGCGCTCGGCACGTGACGACGCCGAAGTCAGCGAGCGGAGACATTGAACGGGGCATCGTCTTGCGCGTTCCGCGCGGCTTCCCAGCCGCCACCCAGCGCGCGGAACGACGCGATGGCCGCGCGGGCCGCCTCGGCCTGCGCCTGGGCCTTCGCATCGCGCGTCTGCAGCAGATCGCTGTCGGCGTCGAGCACTTCGATGAGGCTCACGACGCCGCTCCGGTACGCAGCGAACGACGTTTCCCGCGCACGCGCCAGCGCGGTTTCACCCCGTGCGAGCGTACGCATCTGGGCCTCGCGCTTCACGAGCGCCGAAAACGCATCCTCGACATCCTCCGACGCGCGCAACGCGGCTTGCCGATAGGCGGCGAGCGCCTCGGAAGTCTGCCCGCGCGCAGCCGCGATCTGCGCATCGATGCGCCCGAAGTCGAACAGGCGCCAGCGCAGGCCGAGGACCCCTTGCGCCTGCGTCGCGCCAGACGTGAACAGGTCGCCGGATGCGGTGGCGGCCGTGCCGATCAGGCCGCTCAGCGACAGCTTCGGATAGTACTCGGCGATCGCCGCGCCGATGCGCGCATTCGCGGCCGCGAGCCGCCGTTCGGCGACGATCAGGTCCGGGCGGCGGCGCAGCAGGTCGCCCGGCGTGCCGGCATCCGCGAGACGGGGGGCGACCGGAATCGGCGCGGCCGTGTCCAGTTCGGGCCGATGGGTGCCGGGCTGCGCGCCGACCAGCACGTCGAGTGCGTTCTGCGCTGCGTCGAGCCCGGTTTCGAGCACCGGCACGGTGGCCTCGACCTGGGCCAGCGCGCCTTCCGCCTGGCGAACCTGCAATTCGGCCGCAACGCCATTGCGGTGCTGCATTTGCACGGTTGCCAGCAGGCGCCGGCGAGTGTCGACCTGCTGCGTTGCGACGGTGAGGCGCGCCTGCAGCCCGCGGATCGTCACATAGGTATCCGCGGTCTGCGCGGCGACGGCAAGCCGGGTGGCGACCGCGGCCGCCGCCGACGCTTCGTATTCGGCGCGCACGGCCTCGCGGCTGCGCCGCAATCCGCCGAACAGGTCGATTTCCCAGCTCGCGCCGACGTCGCCCTCGTAATAGGCGGCGTTGCGGGAGAAGCCGGGCGTCGAGTCGAGCAGCCGTCCGAGCGGCGTATCGATCGACTGGTAGACCTTCTGGCCCTGGGCGGTCACGCTGCCGCTCGGCAGCAGCGCCGCGGTGGCGGCGCCCAGCGCGGCGCGCGCCTGCGCGACACGCGCGGTTGCCTGGGCGATGTCGAGGTTCTGTTCCAGCGCGAGATCGACGAAGTGCGTCATCAGAGGGTCGTCGAAGCCCGTCCACCACGCGCCGAGGTCCGCGACCGTCGCGACGGGACGCTGTTCGACGGCGGCTTGCCCCATGAAGCGATCGGGTGCGGCAATGGCCGGCCGTTGGTAATCGGGGCCAACCGCGCAGCCGGCCAGCGCGCCGACGGCGAGGAACGATGCAAAAAATCGATGGGAAACCGGCATGACGGCCCTTCAGGGTAGAGAATAGAGGCGATGTTTCGAGTGTGACCATTGTACGAATTGGTCACATGGTGTCAATCACGTCCTGATGTT
The DNA here is from genome assembly GCF_025685725.1 of Burkholderia sp. BKH01. NCBI lineage: Bacteria > Pseudomonadati > Pseudomonadota > Betaproteobacteria > Burkholderiales > Burkholderiaceae > Burkholderia > Burkholderia sp. BKH01. The sequence goes on from NZ_JAOTQT010000039.1 coordinate 21,036, forward strand.
CCAGATTTCCAACCATGACTGAAAGCGTGTCTCTCCCCGCAGGCCGGCGCGGCCCAGCGGACCACGCCGTCCGCGACCAGATCGTGAATGCGGCGAACGAACATTTCCGGCATTACGGGTACGGCAAGACGACGGTGTCCGATCTCGCGAAGGCGATCGGTTTCTCGAAGGCGTACATCTACAAGTTCTTCGATTCGAAGCGCGCGATCGGCGAAGCGATCTGCGCGACGAGCCTCGGCACGATCATGGTGGCGGCGGATCAGGCGATCGCCGGCGCCGAGTCCGCGACCGACAGGCTGCGCGGGATGTTCCAGGCGATGACCGCCGCCTGCGTGGGGTTCTTCTTCACCGATCGCAAGCTGTACGACATTGCCGCGTATGCGATCGAGGAAGGCTGGCAGACCACGATCGAACACGAAGAGAAGATCAGGGGTGCGATCGTGCGGATCGTCCGCGAAGGGCGGGAAAGCGGCGAGTTCGAGCGCAAGACGCCGCTCGACGAGACCTGCCGCGCGATCTTTCTCGTGCTGCAGCCGTTCGTGAATCCGGTGATGCTGCAGTACCACCTCGACCACGCCGAGGACGCGTCGAAGGCCGTCTGCAACCTGGTGCTGCGCAGCCTGTCGCCTTGATGTCGTTTTCGTTGTGACCATTGACGATATTGGTCACATGATTCACACTCGGGCCTCCTTCAGTCTGGAGATTGCCCATGTTGCTCATTCGCGCGGCCGCGCCGGCTGTTCTCGCCGCTTCGATTGCGTTCGGCCTCGTCGCTTGCGGTCCCGCGAAACAGGACGATCCGCGCTCCGCGACGCCGCTCGTCCGGACGGACATCGCGCGTGACGCCGGGGGCGTCGGCCGGACCTTCACGGGTACCGTCGTCGCGCGGGTGCAAAGCGACCTCGGTTTCCGCGTGCCGGGCAAGATCGTCGAGCGCCTGGTGGATGCCGGCCAGGCCGTGCGTCGCGGGCAGCCGCTGATGCGGATCGACGCAACCGACCTGCAGCTCGCGACGCGCGCCGAGGACGACGCCGTGGCCGCGGCGAAGGCACGCGCCAGCCAGACCGCGGCCGACGAAATGCGCTACGGCGGGCTCGTTTCCGCCGGCGCGGTGTCGGCATCCGCGTACGACCAGATACGGGCTGCCGCCGACACCGCGCGGGCGCAGCTTCGTGCCGCGCAGGCGCGTGCGAACGTCGCGCGCAACGCGGCCGGCTACGCGGTGCTGGTCGCCGATGCGGACGGTGTCGTGATGAGCACGCTCGGCGAGCCCGGACAAGTGGTGGCCGCAGGCCAGACGGTCGTGCGGCTCGCGCGTTCCGGCCCGCGTGAAGCGGTCGTCGACCTGCCCGAAACGTTCCGACCCGCGCTCGGCTCCATGGGCCGCGCGACGCTGTATGGCGGCGCCGACCTGGCGGGCGGCGCACGTCTACGACAACTTTCCGATGCGGCCAATCCGCAGACGCGGACATTCGAGGCGCGCTACGTGCTGGAGGGGCCGATCGCGCGCGCGCCGCTCGGCGCGACGGTGACGGTCAATGTGCCCGACGCGCATGCCGCGACCGGCGAGGCCGCAATGCGGGTGCCGCTCGCGGCGGTCTACGATCGCGGAAACGGCCCGGGTGTCTGGATCGTCGACGGGGCGAAGCCGCGGGTGGTCTGGCGGCGCGTGCGGCTGGGCGCGATCGGCGACGAGACCGCCACGGTCGCGGAAGGGCTCAAGGCAGGCGAGCGCTTCGTCGCGCTCGGCGCGCACCTGCTGCACGACGGCGAGAGCGTGCGCATCGCGGGAGCGTTGCAATGAGCGGCTTCAATCTTTCCGCGCTCGCGGTGCGCGAACGCGCGGTCACGCTGTTCCTGATCGTCGCGGTGTCCGTCGCCGGCGCGCTCGCGTTCCTCAAGCTCGGGCGCGCGGAGGATCCGGCGTTTACCGTCAAGGAGCTGGCCTTCATGTCCGCGTGGCCCGGCGCGACCGCGCAGGAGATGCAGGATCTGGTCGCCGAGCCGCTCGAGAAGCGGATGCAGGAGTTGAAGTGGTACGACCGCACGGAAACCTTCACGCGGCCGGGGCTCGCTTTCACGACCGTCACGCTGCGCGACGACACGCCACCGTCGGCCGTGCAGGAAGAGTTCTACCAGGCGCGCAAGAAGCTGGGCGACGAGGCGGCGAAGCTGCCGCAGGGCGTGGCCGGCCCGTTCGTCAACGACGAATACGCGGACGTGACGTTCGCGCTCTACGCGCTGAAGGCGCGCGGCGAGCCGCCGCGCGTGCTGGTGCGTGAGGCGGAAGCGCTGCGCCAGCGGTTGCTGCACGTGCCGGGCGTGAAAAAGATCGATATCGTCGGCGAGCGGCCCGAGCGCATCTTCGTCGAGTTCTCGTATGCACGGCTCGCGAATCTCGGCATCTCGCCGCGCGACATCTTTGCCGCGCTGAACGACCGGAATCTCGTGACACCCGCCGGCTCGATCGACACGGCCGGGCCGCAGGTGCTGATTCGCCTCGACGGCGCGTTCGACGATCTTCAGAAGATCCGCGACACGCCGATCGTCGCCGGCGGACGCACGCTCAGGCTGTCCGACATCGCGGACGTCAAGCGCGGCTACGAGGATCCCGCCACCTTCCTGATCCGCAACCAGGGCGAGCCGGCGCTGCTGCTTGGCGTCGTGATGAAGGAGCGCTACAACGGCCTGCAGCTCGGCAAGGATCTCGACAAGGAGGTGGCGGCGATTTCGGCGGAAATGCCGCTCGGCCTGTCGCTGACGAAAGTCACCGATCAGGCGGTCAACATCGAGGAAGCGTACGACGAGTTCATGCTGAAGTTCTTCGTCGCGCTGGCCGTCGTGATCGCCGTGTGCCTGATCAGCCTCGGCTGGCGGGTGGGGATCGTGGTCGCGGCCGCCGTGCCGCTCACGCTCGCGGGCGTCTTCATCATCATGCTCGCGACCGGGCGCGATTTCGATCGCATCACGCTCGGCGCACTGATCCTGTCGCTCGGGCTGCTCGTCGACGACGCGATCATCGTGATCGAGACCATGGTCGTGAAGATGGAGGAGGGGTTCGACCGCATCGCGGCCTCCACGTATGCGTGGAGCCATACCGCAGCGCCGATGCTGGCGGGCACGCTCGTGACTGCGATCGGGCTGATGCCGGTCGGCTTCGCGAAGTCGAGTGCGGGCGAATACGCGGGCAACATCTTCTGGGTCGTGGCCTTTGCACTGCTGACGTCCTGGGTCGTTGCGGTCGCCTTCACGCCATACCTCGGCGTCAAGCTGCTGCCGCGGATCCGGCCGGTCGCGGGCGGGCATGCCGCCGTCTACGATACGCCGGCCTATCGTCGGTTTCGCGCGCTGCTCGCGTGGACGGTCGCGCACAAGAAACGCGTCGTGTTCGCGGTCGTGGTTTCGTTCGCGGCCGCCGTGCTCGGCCTCGGTCTCGTCAAGCAGGAGTTCTTCCCGATCTCGAGCCGGCCGGAAGTGCTGGTGGAAGTGCGGATGAGCGAAGGAACCGGCATCGCGGCCACCAGCGCGGTGGCCGGCAAGGTGGAGGCATGGCTGCGCAAGCAGCCCGAGGCCCGGCTGGTCACGAGCTACATCGGTCAGGGGGCGCCGCGCTTCTTCATTGCGATGTCGCCCGAACTGCCCGACCCGTCGTTCGCGAAGATCGTCGTGCTGACGCAGAACGAGAAGGCCCGCGAGGCGCTGAAGCTGAAGCTGCGCACCGCCGTCGCGCAGGGCCTCGCGCCCGACGCGCAGGTGCGTGCCACGCAGATCGTGTTCGGGCCGTATTCACCCTTTCCCGTCGCGTTTCGCGTGATGGGGCCGGACGAGGGCAAGGTCCGCGAGATCGCCGGACAGGTCGAGCGTGTGATGCGTGCGAACCCGTCGATGCGGCAGGTGAACGCCGATTGGGGGCCGCGCGTACCGACGCTCCGCATCTCGCTCGATCAGGATCGGCTGCGCGCGATCGGCCTGAGCACGCACGATGCGTCGCAGCAGCTGCAGTTCCTGCTGACGGGCGCCCCTGTCACGCAGGTGCGCGAGGACATCCGTTCGGTCGAGGTGGTGGCGCGCAGCGCGGGCACCGACCGGCTCGATCCGGCGAAGCTCGGCGCGTTCACGCTGACGGGAAGCGCTGGCCAGAAGGTGCCGCTCGACCAGCTCGGCGAGGTCGGGATTCGCATGGAAGACCCGATCTTGCGGCGTCGCGACCGCCTGACGACGATGACCGTGCGTGGCGACATCGGCGAGGAGTTCCAGCCGCCCGAGGTCTCGAACGAAATCATTCAGGCGATCCGGCCGATCGTCGCCGCGTTGCCGCCGGGGTACCGGATCGAGACCGGCGCGGCCCTTGAGGAAGCGAACAAGGCGAACGCCGCGCTCGCCGCCGTGTTTCCGATCATGCTGATTCTGATGATGATTGTCGTGATCTTCCAGGTGCGCTCGATCGCGGCGATGGCGATGGTGCTGCTGACGGCACCGCTCGCGCTGGTGGGCGTCGTGCCGATCCTGCTGCTGTTCCGTCAGCCGTTCGGCTTCAACGCGATCCTTGGGCTGATCGGTCTTGCCGGCATCATCATGCGCAACACGCTGATTCTGATCGGGCAGATCCATCAGAACGAAGCCGACGGCCTCGATCCGTACGACGCGATCATCGAAGCGACCGTGCAGCGTGCGCGCCCGGTGATTCTGACGGCGCTCGCGGCTGCGCTCGCCTTCATTCCGCTGACGTTCTCGGTGTTCTGGGGGGCGCTCGCGTTCACGCTGATCGGCGGCACGATCGGTGGCACGGCGTTGACGCTCGTGTTTCTCCCTGCGCTGTACGCGATCTGGTTCCGCGTTGCCCCGAAGGCGACCGACGAAGCGGCGCACACGTCTCTCCCGGCATATCGGCGCGAACAGACGTCCGTCGGTTCCTGACCGCGCATGTGCGAACCGGAAAACAGGGAGGCGAGAAAATGACGAACCATTCGAGCATGTGCTACGGAAACATGTTTTCCGAGCTGAATTCGGAATCGGAGCTGATCGAGCGCATGACGTACGTGACGCGCGAGCTCGGCTTCGAGCATTTCTACTATGTGATGCGCATTCCGCTGCCGATCTCGAACCCGAGGAACTACATCTTTTCCGATTGCCCGGACACGTGGATCCGGAGCTACGTCGAGCGCGACGGCTTCAGGGCCGATCCGGCCGTGCAGCGCGGGCTGCGGGAAAGCGTTCCGTTCCTGTGGTCCGCCGTTAGCGGGGAGGCGGCGGATTTCTGGGGCGATCCGTTGCAGCAGCGGTTCCGTCACGCGTGGAGCATGCCGCTGCGCGGGCAGTTCGGCACGATCGGCTTGCTGTCGCTGCTGAGGAAATCCGCGCCGATCCTCCGGGACGAACTCCTGTCCAAGGAGCCGTACGTACTGTGGCTGACGACGCTGGCTCACCGGGCGATGACGCGTCTCGTCGTCGCCACGGCGATGCCCGAGGTGTGCCAGACGCTGACGGCCCGCGAGAAGGAGGTGCTGAAATGGACTGCTGCGGGCAAGACGTATGCCGATATCGGGTTGATCCTGTCCATCTACGATCGGACTGCGAAGTTTCACTTGATGAACGTGATGCGCAAGCTTCGTGCGGCCAACAAGGCGGAGGCCGTGATGAAGGCCACGATGCTCGGGTTTCTTCAGTGATGTCCGGTTTGTCCGGAGGCGACGGCAATCCGGTGTGCGGCGACCGCATGCGTCAGCGGGAAGCCGGCACGGCGCCTACGCGTCCAGCGCAGCCCTCGCGCACGTCTCGTCGGTGACGAGCCCCGACACCCAGCCGCCGCGCAGCGCGGCGATCACCGCGTCGCGTTTCTTCGGGCCGCCCGCGAACGCGATCGTCGGGCGTTTCGGCGGCGTGGCGAGCGATACGCTCGTCACGCGCGCGCTGGTCGACACGTCGATCAGCTTGCCCTGCGCATCGATCGGCATGCCGAGCAGTTCGGCCACCGCGCCGAGCGCGGTCATCTCGTCGCGCTCCTGTTCGGTGATGAAGCCGTCTTCGTACAGCGGGCAGTGCGGGCCGGTGTTGCCGATCCCGACGAACGCGACGTCGGCCTTGCCCGACAGCGCCTCGACGATCCGGTACAGCCGGTGGTTGCACCACTGCGCGCGCTCGGCGGCGCTGTCGGCGAACAGCGGCGCGGGCAGCAGGAAGTGCTTGCTGCCGGTTTTCTCGGAGATGTACTGCGCGACGTCGTAGCGGTTCGACGAGCCGTCGGCCGCGATCGCGCCGACCATCGACACGAGCCGGTGCTGCGGGCGGTCGATCTGCGCGATCTGCGCGACCGCGGCCTTCAGCGTCCGGCCGCTGCTGACGGCAATCACCATCGGCCGCGTCTCGCCCAGGTAGCGCTCCATCACCTGCGCGCCGGCGACCGCGAGCTTGCGGTCGATTGCTTCGGGCGCATCGGCATCAACGGGTACGACTTCGCACATCGCGAGGCCGTAGCGTTTCGACAACTGCGCGCCGAGATCGAGGCAGTCGGCGAGCTGGTGGTCGACGCGCACGCGGATCAGGTTCTTCTCGACCGCGAACGCGACGAGGCGCTGCGCGACCGGGCGCGACACCTGCAGCTTTTCGGCGATTTCGTTCTGCGTGTCGCCCGCGACGTAGTAGAGCCACGCGGCACGCGTGGCGAGATCGAGTTTTTCTGAGGACTTGGACACGATAGCGATTCGGTTCGGATCTGGGCCGGCCGGCGGGCCGCGCGACGGCATCCACTGTACCGCATGTCGTGCGCGCGGCAGACGGCCGCAAGCGCGCCGCGGCGGCGCTTACGCGAGCCGCGTGCGCGACGGTTCGTACAGCGGTCGCACGTGGCGGTACAGCGCGCGGAACGCGTCGAGGCGTTCGCGCAGCAACGCATGGCGGGCCGCGTCCGGCGCGTATTCGGCGCGCACCGGCGGCTTGGTCAACACCATCTGCGGATCGCCGCCGACGGCCAGCCAGCCAAGCCGAGCCGCGCCGAGCGCCGCGCCCGTTTCGCCGCCGCCGATCTGGCGCGTGCGCACGTTCAGCGCATCGGCGATCAGTTGCGCCCAGAACGCGCTGCGGGCGCCGCCGCCGATCAGCGACAGCTGGTCGGTTTCGACGCCGGCCGCATGCAGCGCGTCGAGGCCGTCGGCGAGGCCGAGCGTCACGCCTTCGAGCACTGCATAGCCGAGATGCGCGCGTTCGGTCGCGTGCGTCATCCCGAAGAACACGCCCTGCGCATACGGATCGTTGTGCGGCGTGCGCTCGCCGGACAGGTAGGGCAGGAACAGCGGCGCCGTCGCGAGCGCGTCGGCGTCGAGCGCCTCGACTTCGGCGAGCAGCGCTGGCTCGTCGGTGCCCGTCAGCTTGCAGACCCAGCGCAGGCAGCTCGCGGCCGACAGCACGACGCTCATCAATTGCCAGCGATCGGGAATCGCATGGCAGAACGCATGCACGGCCGACGCGGGATTCGGCATGAAGCGGTCGCCGACCACGCTCAGTACGCCCGACGTGCCGAGCGACACGAAGCCGTCGCCCGCATGGATCGCGCCGATGCCGAGCGCGCTCGTCGCGTTGTCGCCGCCGCCTCCCGCCACCACGACTGCCTCCGACAACCCGAGTTCGCGCGCGACATCGGCGCGCAGCGTGCCGGACGGCGCGTTGCCCTCGACGATGCGGGGCATCTGGTCGCGCGTCATCCCGCATGCGGCGAGCAGCGCGTCGGACCAGTCGCGGCGCGCGACGTCGAGCCACAGCGTGCCGGCCGCATCCGACGGGTCGGACACCTTCGCGCCGGTCAGCCGGAACCGCAGGTAGTCCTTCGGCATCAGCACGCATGCGGTGGCCGCGAACACGTCGGGTTCGTGCTTCGCGACCCACAGCAGTTTCGGCGCGGTGAAGCCCGGCATCGCGAGATTGCCGGCGAGGGCGTGGAGATCGGGCGCGCGTTCGGTGAGCAGCGCGCATTCGTCGGCGCTGCGCATGTCGTTCCACAGGATCGCGGGGCGCAGCACGCGGTCGTCGCGGCCGAGCAGCACGGCGCCGTGCATCTGGCCCGACAGGCCGATGCCGCGCACCTGCGCGAACGCTTGCGGATGCCGTTCGCGCAGCGCCGCGAGCGCGGCGAGCGTGCCTTGCCACCAGTCGTCCGGATGCTGTTCGGCCCAGCGCGGATGCGGCCGCGACACGGTGAACGGCGAGCCGGCGGTGCCGACGACCGCGCCGTCCGGGGCGAGCAGCAGCACCTTCACTTCCGAGGTGCCGAGGTCGATGCCGAGATACATGAGCGATCCGTTCCGTCAGAGAGGAGCCGCTACTTTAGCCGTGCCGCGCCGCATGTGCCAAGCGGGTTTGCCCGGCTGCGCGGCCGGGCGCCGGCTGTCGCGCGTCAGCGCTGCGAAAGCCATGCGTCGACGCGCGCGAGCGCGGCGCGCAGCGCCTCGAACAGCGCCGCGTTGCCGGCGAGCGAGCCCCACAGCGGGCGGTTCGCGCACAGCGCGACGACGGGGTCGTCTGCGTCTACGATCGCGCGCGCGGCGGCTTCGTCCATCACGCCGTCCTGGTACGCATACGGCAGCGTGCCGCGCGCCCAGCGTTCGAGAAAGCGCAGGAACAGCGCGGGCAGCACGGCGGTGGCGACCGGCGCCGCGCCGCGCGCGAACGATTCGACGAGCGTCGGCGCGATGAAGCCGGGGATCTTCGAGAAGCCGTCGGCCGCGACGCGCTGGTTCGTGTCGAGCACGTACGGGTTGCCGAAGCGTTCGAGCACGACGTCGCGGTAGCGCGCGAGATCGAGCGGGCTCGGCGTGAGGCACGGGATCACGTCCTGCGTCACGTAGTCGTGCGCGAAGCGGCGGATCGCCGCGTCGTGCGTGCCTTCGTGAATGTACGTGTAGCCCGCGAGCGTGCCGGCCCACGCGATGCAGCTGTGCGTCGCGTTGAGGATGCGGATCTTCGCTTCCTCGTACGGGTGCACGTCGTCGACGAGCTCCGCGCCGGCCAGCTCCCAGCGCGGGCGGCCGGCCGCGAAGCGGTCCTCGATCACCCACTGGATGAACGATTCGCCCATCACCGGGCATGCGTCGTCGATGCCGGTGGCCGCCAGCACGCGTTCGCGCACGTCGGCGGTCGGGCGCGGCGTGATGCGGTCGACCATCGCGCTCGGCGTCGCGACGTTTGCGTCGAACCACGCGAGCAGGTCGGCTGCCCCGCGCCGGTCGAGGAATTCGCGCATCCCCGCGCGAAAGCGCGCGCCGTTGTTGCGCAGGTTGTCGCAGCTCTGCAGTGTGAGCGGGCCCGCGCCGCGCCGCATGCGTTCGGCGAGCAGCGCCGCGAGCGCGCCGTACAGCGTCGTGCGCGCGCCCTGCAGGTCGGCCGCGAGATCGGCGTTCGCGACGTCGAGCCGGTTGTGTTCGTCGAGGTAATAGCCGCCTTCGGTGACGGTGAACGACACGATCCGGCAGGCCGGATCGGCGCCGGCGTCGATCAGCGCGGCGAGGTCGATCGACCAGGGCAGCACGCGCGTGATCGCGCGGATCGTCTCGTACGCGCGCTCACCTTGCGGCGTGACGGTTTCGAGCGTGTATTCGCCGTGCTGCGCGGCGAGCGCGTCCATCGTCGCGCGCATGTCGTCGCGGATGTTGCCGACGGACAGCGACCATCGTTCGTCGGCCGGCACGGCCGCGTTCACGCGATGCAGATACCACGCCTGGTGCGCGCGGTGAAACGAGCCCGCGCCGATGTGCAGCAGCACGGGCGCGCGGGCGGAGGGCGATTCGCTCATCCGGTGTCTCCTGTTCGTGCCAGTCTTTCCTGTCGACTAGATCATTTGCTCGTCATGTGAGCGAATGATCGTATTCGGGCGAGCGAAAGTCAAGGCGGGGAGACGGCATTTCGATGGTGCGCTGCGGCGGCGCGCGGGCGGTGCGGGAAGCGAGGGACGGAGGGAAGCGAGGGAAGCGGGGGAAGTGCGGAAATGCGGGAAATGCGGGAAGCGCGCGAAGGGGCGCGAACAGGCGGCCAGCCGGAAACGGGCGTCAGCGCCCCTCGCGCGTGAGCGCGACGAGTTCGTCGAGCAGCTTGCCGGCCGGCCCAGGCAGGATCCCGTGGCGGCGTCGGAACGCGGTGAGCGTGCGCACCGCGACGACCTCCCGCACCGGCAGCGTGTCGATCGTGCCGGCCGCCTGCTCGGCGCCGTACATCGGCTCGGCCATCCAGCTCAGGAAACCGGCATGCGCGACGAGGCTCTTCAGGGTCGTGACCGAGCGCGTCTCGACCGCGATGTCGGGCAGCGCGAGCCCGTGCGCGTCGAAGGTCGCGCGCATGTGGTCGAACGGCGCGGTGCCGCGCGGCGGGATCGCCCAGCGCGCGTGCAGTGTGTCGACGAGCGTCGGCGCGCGGCCGAGCGCGCGCAGCGGATGGTGCGGCGCCGCAACGATATGGCTGCGATCTTCCCAGCGGCACTCGGGAATCGCGACGATCTCGTCGGTGTCGGGCCCGTGCGCGGACAGCGCGAGATCGATCTCGTGCTTGTTCAGCGCGTCGGCGAGGCGGTCCCACACGCCTTCGAGGATCTCGACGCGCAGGTTCGGCCAGCGGTCGAGCACGCGGCCGACCGCGACCGGCAGCACGAGGCTCGCGATGCTGCCCACCGCGCCGACCTTGATCGTGCCCTTCGCGAATCCGCGCATCGCGTCGAGCTCCTCGCGCGCGTGCTCGGCCTCGTGCTGCAGCAGCGTCGCGTGCGGCAGCAGCGCGTCGCCGAACGCGGTGAGCTGCACGCCCTTCGAATGGCGCTCGAACAGCGGCGCGCCGACCTGTTCCTCGAGCCGCTTCAGGATCCGGCTCAGCGCCGGCTGCGTGACATGCAGCGCGTCGGCCGCGCGGCCGAGGCTGCCGCACGCGACGATCGTCGTGAAGGCGCGCAATTGTCGGAGGTCGAAAGTCATGTCGGAACGTAATGGCTTTTTGCAGAAAATACAGTATCCGAGAATGGCTTGCGCTTCGATACTGTGGAAACCGCCAAGCCATCGAGGAGACACCTGAGCATGCCCGGCCATTCGCCCCCATCCGCCGCGTCGATCACCGTTCGCGATGCGGTCATCGACCTGCTTCGCCAGTTCGGCATCGACCGCGTGTTCGGCAATCCCGGCTCGACCGAATTGCCGATGTTCCGCGACTTCCCCGCCGATTTCCGCTATGTGCTCGGCCTGCACGAGGCCGTCGTGGTCGGGATGGCCGACGGCCATGCGCAGGCCACCGGCAATGCGGCGGTCGTCAACCTGCATTCGGCGGCGGGCGTCGGCAACGCGATGGGCAATCTCTTTACCGCGTTCAGGAACCGCACGCCGCTGATCGTCACGGCAGGCCAGCAGGCGCGCGCGATCTTGCCGTTCGATCCGTTCCTCGGCGCGACGCAGGCCGCCGAGTTGCCGAAACCGTACGTGAAATGGAGCATCGAGCCTGCGCGTGCGCAGGACGTGCCGGCCGCGATCGCGCGGGCGTACCGCATCGCGATGCAGGAGCCGCGCGGGCCCGTGTTCGTGTCGATCCCGGTCGACGACTGGGACCAGCCGGCCGAGCTGCTGCCGCGACGCGACGTCAGCAGCGTCGTGCGGCCCGATCCCGATGCGCTCGCGCGGCTCGGCGACGCGCTCGACGCCGCTCGGCGTCCCGCGTTCGTGGTCGGCGCGGCCGTCGATCGCGCGGGTGCGTGGGACGACGTCGTGCGGCTCGCAGAACGGCACCGTGCGCGCGTGTACGTCGCGCCGATGTCGGGGCGCTGCAGCTTCCCCGAGGACCATCCGCTGTTCGCCGGCTTCCTGCCTGCGATCCGCGAGAAGATCGTCGCGCGGCTCGACGTGCATGACCTCGTGTTCGCGTTCGGCGCGCCCGCGTTCACCTATCACATCGAAGGCTTCGGCCCGCACGTGCCGCCGGGTGCGACGCTCGTGCAGCTCGTCGACGATCCGGGCGTCGCCGCGTGGACGCCGGAGGGCGATGCGGTCGTCGGCAACCTGCGGCTCGCGGCGCGCGACCTGCTGGCGCGGCCGGCGCCGCCCGAGCGGCCGATGCCCGCGCCGCGCCCGCCGCGCGCACGCGTCGACGCTCCGGCCGCCGGCGAGCGCATGTCGGTCGCGTTCGCGCTGCAGACGCTCGCCGACGTGCGTGACGCGCACGACATCGTCGTCGAGGAAGCACCGAGCGCTCGGCCGGTGATGCAGGAACACCTGCCGTTCACGCGCAGCGGCACGTTCTACACGATGGACAGCGGCGGGCTCGGCTACGGGATGCCGGCCGCCGTCGGCGTCGCGCTCGCGCAGCCGGGCCGGCGCGTGATCGGGCTGATCGGCGACGGGTCGAGCCTGTATTCGATCCAGGCACTGTGGAGCGCCGCGCAGTTGAAATTGCCGATCACCTTCGTGATCCTGAACAACCGGCGCTACGCGGCGCTGCAGGATTTCGCGCCGGTGTTCGGCTTCGGCCCCGGCGACCCCGTGCAGGGCACCGATCTGCCCGATCTGGATTTCGTCGCGCTCGCCGAAGGGATGGGTTGCCGCGGCGTGCGCGTCGCCGATGCGGCGCGCCTGCGCGACACGCTGACCGACGCGCTGCATGCCGCGACGCCGGTCGTCGTCGAAGTCGAGATTGCCTGACGCGCGACGCGCGTCTTTCCGGAGACTCCATGCAAACCGTATCGATGCTGATCGGCGGCGAACGCCGCCATTCATCCAGCGGCGCGACCTTCGTGCGCCGCAACCCGCTCGACGGCGAAATCGCGTCCGTCGCGCCCGCGTGCACCGTCGACGATGCGCGCGCGGCGGCCGACGCGGCCGCGCGCGCGTTTCCCGAATGGGCCGCGCTCGGCCCCGGTGCGCGCCGTGCGCTGTTGCTGAAGGCGGCTGCCGCGCTCGAAGCGAAGCATGAGCAGTTCGTCGCCGCGATGGCGGCCGAGACGGGCGCATCCGCGCTGTGGGCCGGCTTCAACGTGCACCTGGCCGCGAGCGGGCTCGTCGAGGCCGCGTCGCTGACCACGCAGGTCGGCGGCGAACTGATCCCGTCCGACGTACCCAGTTCGCTCGCGATGGGCGTGCGGCAGCCGGCCGGCGTCGTGCTCGGCATCGCGCCGTGGAACGCGCCCGTGATCCTCGCGACTCGTGCGCTCGCGCTGCCGCTCGCATGCGGCAACACGGTCGTGCTGAAGGGCTCGGAGCTGTGTCCCGTCACGCACGGGCTGATCGTCGAGGCGCTGCAGGAGGCCGGGTTGCCGCCGGGCGTCGTCAACTTCGTGACGAATGCGCCCGACGACGCGGGCGCCGTCGTCGACGCATTGATCGCGCATCCGGCCGTGCGCCGCGTGAATTTCACCGGCTCGACGCGCGTCGGCAGGATCGTCGCCGAAGCGTGCGCGCGGTACCTGAAGCCGTCGGTGCTGGAGCTCGGCGGCAAGGCGCCGTTCGTCGTGCTCGACGATGCCGATCTCGATGCGGCGGTCGCGGCCGCCGCGTTCGGCGCGTTCGCGAATTCCGGGCAGATCTGCATGTCGACCGAGCGGATCATCGTCGACGCATCGATCGCCGATGCGTTCGTCGCGAAGCTCGCCGACAAGGCTGCGTCGCTGCCGCTCGGCGATCCACGCAAGGGCCCCGTCGTGCTCGGCTCGCTGATCGACATGAAAGCCGTCGAGCGCTGCAACGCGCTGATCGACGATGCGCTCGCGCACGGCGCGACGCTGCTGTGCGGCGGCAAGGCCGACAGCACGTTGTTCCCGGCGACACTGCTCGATCGCGTGAGCCCGGCGATGCGCATCTATGCCGAGGAATCGTTCGGCCCGGTGAAGGGCATCGTGCGCGTCGACGGCGAGGCGGCGGCGATCCGCTGCGCGAACGACAACGCGTTCGGGCTGTCGTCGGCCGTGTTCAGTCGCGACGTCGCGCGCGCGATGCGCGTTGCGGCACGCATCGAATCGGGCATCTGCCACGTGAACGGCCCGACCGTGCACGACGAGGCGCAGATGCCGTTCGGCGGCGTAAAGGACAGCGGCTTCGGCCACTTCGGCGGCAAGGCCGGTATCGCGGCCTTCACGGACCTGCGCTGGATCACCGTGCAGACCGAGCCGCGCCACTATCCGTTCTGACGAGGCCACCGACGATGAGAATCGCAATTCTGGGCGCGGGTGCGATGGGCTCGCTGTTCGGCGGGCTGCTGGCCGAAAGCGGCGAGGCCGTCACGCTGATCGACGTGAACGACGCGCATCTCGATGCGATCCGCCGCGACGGGCTGCGCATCGACGACGATCGCGGCGAACGGCGCATCCGCGATTTGCAGGCCGTGCGGCCGGAAGCCGCGAATGCGGACGCGGCCGCATCGCCTGACGCATCGTTCGATCTGCTGATCGTTTTCACGAAATCGCTGCATACGCGTACCGCGCTCGATGGCGTGCGCGCGCTGCTGACGCCGCACACGCACGTGCTGACGTTGCAGAACGGGCTCGGCAACGTCGAGACGCTGAATGCGTTCGTGCCGCTCGAAAGCATCCTGATCGGCGTGACGACGTGGCCGGCCGATGCCGCGGGGCCCGCGCACGTTCGCTCGCACGGCGCGGGCACGGTCCGCATGATGACGGCCGACGGCCACGCACACCCGTTCGCGACGGCCGTGGCCGATGCACTGTCGCGCGCGGGGCTCGCATGCACGCTCGACGCCGATGTGTGGGCCGCGATCTGGGAGAAGGTCGCGTTCAACGCGGCGCTCAACACGCTGTGCGCGGTGACCGGCTGCACGGTCGACCAGCTCGGCAACCATCACGACGGTCCGCGGCTCGCGCTCGCGATCGCGGCCGAGACGGCCGCCGTCGCCCGCGCGAACGGAATCGCGGTCGACGGCGAACGCATCGCGCGCAACGTCGAACATGCAATCGGCGAGCATCGCGGCCATCGCCCGTCGATGCTGCAGGACGTGCTCGCGGGCCGCCGCACGGAAATCGACGCGATCAGCGGCAAGGTCGTCGCGGCCGCGCGCGAAGCGGGCGTCGCGGTGCCGCACACCGAGACGCTGCTCGCGCTCGTCCGGCTGATCGACGCGCGGGTGAACTGAGCATCAGACTGACGATACGAGCGCGTCGCACGTAGACGATGGCGCCGGATCGAGACGGGTTGGACAAGACACCGGAGTCAGCGCCGACGCGTTGACGCCGGCCGACCGCGCAGTACGAGATCCGGGCACGCGCCGACGCGCCAGCCCGGGCAACTGGAGACGCCATGAAAGCTATCGAATGCCGTTGTCTTGCCGCGCGCCGTTCGCGCGCGTTGCCGCCGACGCGCGGCGCACGGGAGGTCGCATGAGCACGCGCGACGGATTGCCGCCGCCGTCGGTCGACATCGGCACGACGCTCGACGACGGGCCGTTCACGACGATGCAGCGCTGCGTCGTGCTGCTCGCCGCGCTCGCCATCGTGCTCGACGGCTTCGACGGCCAGTTGATCGGTTTCGCGATTCCCGTGCTGATCCGTGAATGGGGCATCACGCGCGGCGCGTTCGCGCCGGCCGTCGCTGCCGGGCTGATCGGGATGGGCATCGGCAGCGCGTGCGCGGGGATCGTCGCGGACCGCTTCGGCCGCCGCCAGGCGGTGATCGGCAGCGTGTTCCTGTTCGGCGTTGCGACCTGCGCGATCGGTTTCGCGCCCGACGTCGCGGCGATCGCGATGCTGCGCTTCTGCGCGGGGCTCGGGATCGGCGGCGCACTGCCGACGGCCACGACGATGACGGCCGAGTACACGCCCGCGCGGCGCCGCACGATGATGGTGACCGCGACGATCGTCTGCGTGCCGCTCGGCGGGATGCTGGCCGGCCTGTTCGCACACGAGGTGCTGCCGCGCTACGGCTGGCGCGGTCTGTTCTTCGCGGGCGGCGCGCTGCCGCTCGTGCTCGGCTTCGTGCTCCTGCGCGCGCTGCCCGAATCGCCGCGTTATCTCGCGCGCCGCCCCGCGCGTTGGCCGGAACTCGGCGCACTGCTCGCGCGGATGCAGCGGCCGGTCGCACCGGGCACCGTGTTCACCGATACGAAAGACGCACGCGCACCCGGCGGACGCGGCGGCTTCGGCGCGCTGTTCGCGAGCGGCCAGGCGCGCGACACGATCGCGCTGTGGTGCGCGTTCTTCATGTGTCTGCTTGCCGTGTATGCGGCGTTCAGTTGGCTGCCGACGATGCTGGCCGCGAGCGGGCTCAGCGTGTCGGTCGCGGGCGCGGGGCTCACCGCGTACAACCTCGGCGGCGTGATCGGCGCGTTGCTGTGCGCATGGGCGATCGCGCATGCCGGGTCGCGCTGGCCGCTCGCGCTGTGCAGCATCGGCGGCGCGGTGAGCGCGGTGTGGCTGATGGGCGTCGATGCGAGCCGCCACACGAACTGGCTGATCGTCGGGCTCGGCCTGCACGGGCTGTTCGTCAACGCGGTGCAGTCGACGATGTATGCGCTTTGTGCGTACATCTACCCGACGGCGGTGCGCGCGACGGGCACCGCGAGCGCGCTCGCGTTCGGCCGGCTCGGCGCGATCCTCAGCGCGTTCGCGGGCGCGATCGTGATCACGGCGGGCGGTGCGGGTGCGTACCTGACGATGTTGGCCGCCGCGATGGGTGTCGTGTGCATCGCGCTGCTCGCGGTGCGGCGGCACATCCCGCGGCTGTCGCGCGCGCAGTCGCTGCCGCGCGAAGGGGAGGAGCTGGCCCGCACGTCGCCGTGACGTGCGGGCGCATCACGTGCATCGCGTGCGTTAGAGCGTGGTGCGCACGTGCCAGAGCTCGGGGAACAGCACGACGTCGAGCATCTTGCGCAGATACGGCGCGCCGCTGGTGCCGCCCGTGCCCTGCTTGAAGCCGATGATGCGCTCGACGGTCGTCACGTGACGGAAGCGCCATTGGCGGAACGCGTCCTCGAGATCGACCAGTTCCTCGGCCATCTCGTACAGCTCCCAGTGCTGCTGCGGGTGACGGTACACCTCGAGCCACGCGGCTTCGACCGTCTCGTCGTGCCGCGTCGGCTGCGTCCAGTCGCGCTCGAGCCGCTCCGGTGCGATCGGGAACCCGCGCCGCGCGAGCAGGCGCACGACCTCGTCGTAGAACGACGGCGCATCGAGCGTCGCGCGCACCTGTTCGAGGATGTCGGGCCGGTGCGCATGCGGCTGCAGCATCTGCACGTTCTTGTTGCCGAGCAGGAATTCGAGCTGACGATACTGGTACGACTGGAAGCCCGACGACTGCCCGAGATACGGCCGCATCGCCGAATACTCGGACGGCGTCATCGTCGACAGCACGTTCCACGCCTGCACGAGCTGCTCGAGGATGCGCGACACGCGCGCGAGCATCTTGAATGCGGGCGGCAATGCGTCGGAGCGCACCGCGTCGAGCGCGCCGCGCAGCTCGAACAGCGCGAGCTTCATCCACAGCTCGCTCGTCTGATGCTGGATGATGAACAGCATCTCGTTGTGATCGGGCGACAGCGGGTGCTGCGCGTCGAGGATCGAATTCAGCGACAGGTAGTCGCCGTAGCTCATCGACTTCGAGAAATCGAGCTGCGCGTTGTGCCAGCCGGCTTGGCTCGACGCATCGCCCGGCACGTGCGGCGCTTCGTGTGCCGAATGTACCGGTTGCGCGGCGCGTGCGCCCGAGAACGGGCAGCCCGCCGGTGCGTCGCCGCCGGGTGGCTGCATATGACCAGAATTCACGACTTTCTCCAGGATTGAATGACGGGGGCGCGGCGCGTTATCCGCACGTCACCGCGGCGCGCGCCGGGCAAAGCCGGTCAGGTCACCGCGCCGCGTGCGGCGAACTCGGGCGCCTTCCACGCGTCGGTGGCCAGGATGTCGCGCAGCGTTTCGACGGCATCCCACACGTCGACGAAGCGCACATAGAGCGGCGTGAAGCCGAAGCGCAGCACGTACGGCTCGCGGTAGTCGCCGATCACGCCGCGCGCGATCAGCGCCTGCATCACTTCGTAGCCGTGCGGATGCTCGAAGCTCGCCTGCGAGCCGCGCTGGTGATGCGAGCGCGGCGTGACGAGCTTCAGCGACAGGCCCGCGCAGCGCGCTTCGACGAGCGCGATGAACGCGTCGGTCAGCGCGAGCGACTTGCGGCGGATCGCCTGCATGTCGGTCTGCAGGAACACGTCGAGCCCGCATTCGACCATCGACATCGAAACGATCGGCTGCGTGCCGCACAGGAAGCGCGCGATGCCCGGATCGGGCGCGAAGCCCGGCTGCATCGCGAACGGCGCCCGGTGGCCCCACCAGCCGGACAGCGGCTGCGAGAAATGCGCGTGATGGCGCTGCGGCACCCACACGAACGCGGGCGAACCCGGGCCGCCGTTCAGGTACTTGTACGTGCAGCCGACTGCGCCGTCCGCGCGCGCGCCGTTCAGGTCGACCGGCACCGCGCCGGCCGAATGCGCGAGATCCCACAGCATCAGTGCGCCCGCATCGTGCACCAGCTGCGTGACGGCCGGCATGTCGTGCATGTAGCCGGTGCGGTAGTTCACGTGGGTGATCATCGCGACGGCCGTGTCCGCGCCGAGCGCGTCGGGCAGGTCGGCAGGGTCGTCGATCAGGCGCAGCTCGTAGCCGCCGCCGAGCTGTTCGATCAGCCCCTGCGCGATATACAGGTCGGTCGGGAAGTTCGAGCGTTCCGATACGATCACGCGGCGCTCGGGCGCGCGCTCGGCCTGGTGGCGCAGCATCGCCGACAGCAGCTTGAACAGGTTGATCGAGATGGTGTCGGTCACGACCGTTTCGCCGGATGCGCCGCCGATCAGCGTCGCGAGCTTGTCGCCGAGACGGCGCGGCAGCGCGAACCAGCCGGCCGTGTTCCAGCTGCGGATCAGCCCTTCGCCCCATTCGGCGCCGATCACCTGCTGCGCGCGGGCGGCCGATGCGCGCGGCTGCGCGCCGAGCGAGTTGCCGTCGAGGTAGATCACGCCGTCGGGTAGCGCGAACTGGTCGCGCAGCGGGGCGAGCGGGTCGTCGCGGTCGAGGGCGAGCGCGTCTTCACGGGTCTTGATCATGATGTGGGGTCGTAGGTCGGGGTAATCAGGAAGCACGCGCGGGCAGCGCGCGCAGCACCGCGCGCACGGGGCTCGCGTCGAGCGTCGCGAACTTCAGCGGCAGTGCGATCAGTTCATAGTCGCCGGGCGGTACGTCGTCGAGCACGATGCCTTCGAGGATCGCCATCCGGTGCGCACGCACGCGGTGATGCGCATCCATCGTCTTCGATTCCTGCGGGTCGAGCGACGGTGTATCGATGCCGATCAGCTTCACGCCATGTGCGGCGAGCAGGTCGATCGTTTCAGGTGCGACTGCGCAGAAACCGGGGTCCCATTGCGCGACCGGCGCTTGCGCACAGGTGCGCAGCAGCACGCGCGGCGGCACGCCGTCGAGCGCGGCCGCGACATCGGCCGGCTGCACGACGGGCGAGGCGCCGATGCAATGGATCACGCGGCACGGGCCGAGATAGGTGTCGAGCGGCACGGCGCCGATCGGCGCGCCGTCGGCGTCGTAGTGCAGCGGCGCGTCGCAGTGCGCGCCCGTATGCGGCGACAGCGTCACGCGCGCGACGTTGACCGGTGAGCCGGCCTCCATCCGCCATACGCGTTCGACGGAAACCGGCGTGTCGCCCGGCCACACGGGAGTGGCGGGGCTGACAGGCGGCGAGATGTCCCAGAGTGTGTCCATGGCATGACGAAGCGGTGAGTCGATGCTTCGAATGATAGGTGGACGCTCGCAGAAAGTGCTTGCGAAATAAACATGGACAATCCGCCGGATTGGCAGATAATTCGACTTAGAGGGAAAACGGGGACCAAAAATGCACGCGATCACGCTCGATGCCACCGACTGCCGGATTCTGGCGGTATTGCAGGAGGAGGGCAGAATCAGCAATCTCGACCTGGCGGAACGGATTTCGCTTTCGCCGTCCGCCTGTCTGCGTCGCATGCGCCTGCTCGAGGAGCAGGGCGTGATCGAGCACTATCGCGCGTGCCTGAGCCGCGAGAAGCTCGGCTTCGAACTCGAGGCGTTCGTGCAGGTATCGATGCGCAACGAAGAGAATCAATGGCACGAACGCTTCGCGGAAGCGCTGCGCGAATGGCCGGAGGTGGTCGGCGCGTTCGTCGTGACGGGCGAGAGCCACTATCTGCTGCGCGTGCTCGCGCACAACCTCAAGCACTATTCGGATTTCGTGCTGAACCGGCTCTACAAGGCGCCCGGCGTGATGGACATCCGTTCGAACATCGTGCTGCAGACGCTGAAGGACGAAGCCGGCGCGCCGGTCGGGCTGGCGCGCACGGGCGCGATCAAAGCGGTGTAAGGCCGTGGAAGCCGCCGCCGTGGAACACGAGCGGCGGTGTCTCGTCCGACGCGGCGCGCACGCCGCAGCGTTCGACTTCGCCGACGAAGATCACGTGGTCGCCTTCGTCGTAGCGGCTGCGGTTATGGCATTCGAACCACGCGAGCGCGCCGTCGAGCACGGGCATCCCCGAGTTGCCGGCCACGTGCGCGATCCCTTCGAAGCGGTCGCCCTTGTAGGTCGAGAAGCGCTTGCACAGGTCGAGCTGCGACGCCGCGAGCACGTTCACCACGTAATGACTGTTGCCGCGAAACACGGGCGTCGACGCCGATTTGTGCGCGAGGCTCCACAGCACGAGCGGTGGATCGAGCGATACCGAGTTGAACGAGCTGGCGGTGATGCCGATCAGTTGCCCGGACGGCGCGCGCGTCGTGATCACCGTCACGCCCGTTGCGAACTGGCCAAGCGCCTGGCGGAAGGCGGCCGCGTCGAAATCCGGCGGATTGGCGCGGCTCATCGGGCGGCCATCCGGAACGAAACGGGCAGGCGCGGCGCGACGCGGGTGTGACGGGCGCGGCGGACGAAAGGCGACAAGGCGGTCGGTTGGGAAGTGGTGCGCATGGTCCGATTTTAGCGGAATCGGGGCCGCCGGGCCCGGCCGGACGGCGCATCGCGGGGATAGGGTGACGTAGCGAACACTGCGGCGCGCTGCCCGGTTCACGATGGCGCGCGGTCGGCATGGCCGTTCTGTCGCGTTTTGTGCGGTGCCGCCGGCGTGTCCACCTGCCGATCAGCCGATCCCCCACGCGCGCCATCGATGCCCGCGTTATCGCGTCGCCGCCAGTCCGAGCGACAGCGCGCCCGTCACGATCAGGCTCGATGCCCACACCGCATCGAGATTGAACCAGCTCCGCGACACGAACTTCAGCCCGAGATAGCGGTACACGAGCCACGCGAGCCCGCCGCCGGCGGCGATCATCGCGGCCGCATGCACGGCCGCGACGACGAGCGCCATCCCGAGATGCGCATCGACGAGCGTGGCCGCCGCGCGGTGGCCGGCATCCATGTCGAGCCCGCAAAGTCCGAGGTAGATCGGCACCAGCATCAACCCCGCGCCGTGCGCGATCGCGACCGCGAACGACCACAGGCCGAGCCGCGCCGGCGGGATCCGCGCGAGCGCACGCGGATGCCGGCGCCGGATCAGCAGCACGGCGCCGAAGCCGATCACGAGCGCGCTCGCGCCGATCCGGATCGCCGACTGCCACGCGAGCAGCGCCGCGAGCAGCCCGAACGGCAGCATCACCGCGAATACCGCGAGCGCATGGCCGAGCGCGAGATAGCCGAGCGCCGCGACGAGCGCGCCGCCGCGGCGTGTCATCAGCGCGTTCGACACCGCGAGCGGCCAGCCCATCGCGGGGTTGAGCCCGTGATACACGCCGCTCGCGAGCACGGCCGCCCACAGCGCGAACTGCGCGTGAAGTCCGGTGTTCAACGCTTGACCGACGGGTAGCAGAACGAGTCGGTCGAGCAGTCGCCGCCTTCGAGCCGGATCTGGTGCGCGCGATAGCCGTCGGGGAACTCGACCCAGTAATCGTCGGCGAGCGTCAGCCCGCCGTCCGGCCCAGCGTGCGCGAGCACCTGCGCGGCCGGCACGCCGTCCGGATAGAACTGGTCGTCCCATGTCGAATAAAGCGAGTTGGTCCAGTACACGCGCCGGCCGTCGCGGCTGATCTCGACCATCTGCGGGCCGCCCGCGAACGCGCGGCCGTTCGTGTGCGGCGCGCGGCGCACGATGCCGCCGATCCGCACCGACCCCGCGAGCACCGGGTTATGCGGATCCGACACGTCGTACTGGCGCATCTCGCCGGTGCCCCAGCACGACACGTAGAGGAAGCGGTCGTCGAGCGACAGGTCGATGTCGGTCACGAGCGGCGGCACCGTGCCGAACGCTTTCAGCAGCGGCGGCAGTTCGTCGGCCGCGGCCGGTTCGGGCGGGATCGTCGCGGTCTTTTTCACATGGAACTTGCCGTCCTCGCGCCACCAGGTCCAGATCGAGCCTTCGAGGTTCGTCGTATCGACCACGACGCCGACGAACCCGTATTCGCGCACCGGGTCGTGCGCGGGCCGCACCTCGAGCGCCATCTGGTGCTGCGCGCCGAGATCGATCGTCTGCACGTTGCGCCGCGCGCGCAGGTCCCAGAAGTGCAGCCGGTGCCCGTATTTGTTCGCGAGCAGGTCTTCGGGCACGATGCCGTTCTCGAATTGCGGCGGCAGCGCCCATTCGCTCGACACCATGTAGTCGCGCGGCAGGTTCCACCAGAAATCGTAGTGCTTGTCCTGCGGACCGCGATCGATCTCCCAGCGGCCGAGCACGTCGAAGGTTTCGCAATCCATGATGAAGATGCCGGGCGCGCCGTCGGTGCCGTCCTTGCCCGCGCCGCCAAGCGTGCTCACGTAGATGCCCTCGGGGCCGCAGTGAACGGTATGGGGCCGCGAATAACCGGTTTTCGCGAAGATCTCGTCGGGCTCGATGATCTTGTGGATCCGTGCCTGGGTCGGATGCGGCTTCGTGTCGATCACGTAGATGCGCGACGAGCGCAGGCCGGGGATGATCAGGAAGCGGCGTTCGAGGAACGCATGGCCGGTCAGCGGCGACAGCGCCGACGAGCACGCATTCCAGCCGAAATGGTGAAACTCGTCGCCGGTGTTCGGCATCGTCACCGTGTGCACGATCTTTCCGTAGGTCGGCGAGCCGGGCTTCACGTCGATCACGGCGAGCGCGTCGGGTCTGGAAAAATCGGGGCTCAGCAACAACGTATAGGCAAACTCTTCCGCCGGCGCCTGCATCGCAAGCTCGGGCGAAGCGTGAAACGTCGGGTCAGGCCGCATGCTCATGGTGATGCCCTCTCGGTTATCGGACTACTGACGCACGGCCGTGCGTTGCGGGCGTGCGGGTCGAGGTGGCCGCGCGGCGCGCATCTCGCCGGCGGGCGCGATCGGCAGGCGGCTGCACGCGTCGACGACACGTGCAGCGCCGTGCATCAGATCGTGAAAGCGGGTGAAGACGATGAACCGGATCGCGACGCCCTGTGTGACACGGGTGCACGATATCGCGAAGGTGAGGTTGAAGCGTCGGCTCGCGACGTGGCGGCGACCGGGCCCGCGACGCGGGCGATGTCTGTCAAGACGGGCATATCGATGTTCCGGCAGATGATGGGTACATCAGGGGCGGGTGTGCATCGGGCGCTTTGCGTCGCCGGCCGGGTTTGCCGTCGCGCTCACGCGTGCCTAAGTGTAGTCGAGAAACGGGCGGCCGGTTGCGCGCGGCACCTGTACGATCGGCCAGGTTCGCGCGCGAGTGAGATACTTGCCGAAGTGCCGCTGCGTCCCGTACGACGGACGCGCAGCGGCGAGACGGAACGGTGGCGCCGGCACACGCGTGCCGGCCGCCGTCATCAACGAGGGTCTGATTTCATGGGGAACGAAATGCTTGAAACCGCGACTTTGGGAGGCGGGTGTTTCTGGTGCACGGAGGCCGTGTTTCTCGACGTCGACGGCGTGACTGCTGTCCAGTCGGGCTACGCGGGCGGCCACACGCGCAATCCGGGTTATCGCGACATCTGCGAAGGCGACACGGGCCACGCGGAAGTCGTCAACGTGACGTTCGATCCGGCGCGCGTCGGCTATCGCGAGATCCTCGAGATCTTCTTCGCGACGCACGATCCGACCCAGTTGAACCGGCAGGGCAACGACGTCGGCACGCAGTACCGGTCGGTCGTGTTCACGCATTCGGATGCGCAGCGCGACACCGCGCTGGACGTGATCAGCGAGCTGGAGCGCGAGCAGGTGTTCGGGCAGCCGATCGTCACGCAGGTCGTGCCGCTCGACGGCAACTACTGGCCGGCCGAGGACTATCACCAGAACTATTACGCGCGTAACCCGGGGCAGGGCTACTGCTCGGTCGTGATCGGGCCGAAGCTCGCGAAATTCCGGCAGAAGTTCTCGCACCGGCTGAAGTCGCTGCGCGGCGCGTGAGCGCGTGAACGGCGGAAACCGGCGAAACTGACGAGACCGACGAGACCGACGAGACCGACGAGACCGACGAGACCGACGAGACCG